>JALFIK010000202.1 GCA_022776205.1 Eubacterium sp. | reverse complement strand
GCTGCGTGAGTGTGCTTGCCCCCTGGGATGCAGAACCGGTTTTTAAATCTATGATGAGGGCGCGCATGATTCCTTTAAAATCAATGCCGTGATGCTCGTAAAATCGCTCATCCTCAATGGCAATAAATGCATTTTTTAAATTATCCGGAATCTCGGAATAGGGGATGAGGATCCGGTTCGATGAATAATCAGACAGCTGCTGGACAACATGATCCGTATCATCATAAATCACGGATGCTGAATTTTTCGGTGAAAGGTTGGAAATAGATGGCGCACTGTGAATCATACCGCGATATGACCCGTACATAAAACCTGCCCCGGCAATCAATATGCAGGCAAAAATCAACAGGCTGATACGGGCAATCATACTGTATACGGTAGTTTTAATCCTCTTTTTCTTTGAACGGAGTTCCTTCCTTTTCTTGTTTATCGATAATTCGTTGTAATTCATAAACTAAAAACTTATCTTACCGGCACGATCTCAATCCAGTAACCGTCCGGGTCATTAATAAAGTAGATTCCCATGGAAGGATTCTCGAAACAGATACAGCCCATCTCTTCATGTTTTTTATGGAAAGCGTCATATTCATCTGTCTTAAAAGCAAGATGAAATTCTTCATCTCCTAAGTTGTATGGCTCTTTCCTGTCGCGCATCCAGGTGAGTTCCAGGGAAAATCCGGTTCTTCCGTCGCCCAAATATACAATCTTGTAGCTTCCGTCACTGGCGTTCTTTTCGCGTACAACGGAAAGACCGATTGCTTCTTTATAGAATGCAATACTTTTCTCGAGATCGAGGACATTAAAGTTAAAGTGGTTAAATTCGATCATAAATAGCCTCCTTAAAAATACATAATAAATAAATAAATTACTTACTGCGCGTATTATAACATAGAAGGCGGACCAGGGCAAATTGATAAATTTACAAAGTTGTGCTTTACAAAAAGCAGAAAGATTATATAATAAGAATGGAGTTTTGGGTAAAAACCAGTATGAGTAAGAAGAAAAGAGGAAGGAGAGTACAGATGAAAAAGAAGAAACTGGTCTTACTGGCGGCTCTTTTTGTTTTTGCTTTTACATTTTTGCATTTTTATTCTGTAGATGCCAGTGCGGCAGGCGGTTACACGATTTATGTAAACCGTAAGACGAATCTTGTAAATGTCGTTAATTCTAAAAATGGGAAGCTGGTAAGGGCAATGTACTGCTCAACAGGGAGAAATTATCAGACATTAAAAGGGTCTTATCGGACAGTGCGAAAATACAGATGGCATGCCCTGTACCATAATTCTTATGGACAGTATTGTACGAGAATTCATGGATCATATTTATTCCATTCTGTTCCATATTATGGGGCAAGTAAGAATAAAGTCAGCACAGAAGGATATAATAAACTGGGAGAACAGGCTTCTGCCGGATGCATTCGTCTGGCTGTGACCGATGCGAAATGGATTTATGATCATTGCCGAGTCGGTACAAAAGTGGTCATTGGAGAGAGTAAAAAACTGAAAAAGCCATCCAGACCGAAATTAAAAATTTCTACAAAGAAGAAAACCGGATGGGATCCGACAGATCCGGATCCGCATAATCCATATCGCCCTGTTTTGACGTTGAAAAAGGGAGCTTCCACAAAGATTCCATATGGAAGTAACTTTAATGTGAAGGAAAAGATTTCCGTCAGCTCCAAATTCACTTCAAGAAAGACACTGTTGAAGCATACCAGTGTTAAGGGCAAGGTGAACACGGAAAAACCGGGTACATATAAAGTGACTTGTACATTAACAGATCCAAACACAACATTGAAAGTGAAAAAAACTTTTACATTTAAAGTAGGAAAAAAACCTGCGGGAACGACCGAGGAGAAGAATCCTCAGGAGTCATCCGAGATAACCCAGGTAAAATGAAGTTAGCATCTTTCATATAGATGATTAATATTATTAATAATTACAGGAGGAAAAATCTATGGCAGAACCTTATAACCATAGAGCCATTGAGCAGAAATGGCGCAAAAAATGGGAAGAGAATCCGATCAATGTAAATGATGGAAAGAAACCGAAATATTATTGCCTTGATATGTTTCCGTATCCTTCGGGAAGCGGACTTCATGTCGGACACTGGAGAGGTTATGTGATCAGTGATGTGTGGAGCCGTTATAAGATGCTCCAGGGCTATTATCTGATTCATCCGATGGGATGGGATGCCTTCGGCCTTCCGGCAGAAAATTATGCGATCAAGATGGGAACGCATCCTAAAATTACCACTGAACAGAATATTAAGAACATTAAGAGACAGATTAACGAAATTTCTGCAATTTATGACTGGGATATGGAAGTAAATACAACAGATCCGGAGTTTTATAAATGGACGCAGTGGATTTTTGTCAAAATGTTTAAAGCAGGTCTTGCATATGAAAAAGAGATGCCGATCAACTGGTGTCCGTCCTGTAAGACCGGTCTGGCAAATGAGGAAGTTGTAAACGGCTGTTGTGAGCGCTGTGGTTCTCCGGTTACAAAGAAGAATTTAAAGCAGTGGATGCTGCGCATTACCAAGTATGCAGACCGTCTCCTTGATGATCTTGATAAACTTGACTGGCCGGAGAAAGTGAAGAAGATGCAGAGAGACTGGATCGGCAAGAGTTACGGTGCGGAGGTGGATTTCCCGGTAGAAGGAAGAGATGAGAAGATTACAGTTTACACCACCCGTCCGGATACTCTTCACGGAGCAACTTTCATGGTTCTTGCTCCGGAACATGCCATGGCAAAAGATCTGGCCACCGATGAGACAAGGGAAGCGGTAGAGAAGTACATCTATAATGCATCCATGAAATCAAATGTGGATCGTCTTCAGGATAAGGAAAAGACCGGTGTATTTACCGGTTCTTATGCAATCAATCCGTTAAACGGAGCAAAGGTACCAATCTGGTTATCTGATTATGTACTGGCTGATTATGGTACAGGAGCAATTATGTGCGTACCTGCCCATGATGACCGTGACTTTGAATTTGCAAAGAAATTTGACATTCCGATTATCCAGGTAATTGCCAAAGACGGAAAAGAAATTGAAGATATGACGGAAGCATATACAGAAGCGTCAGGAACGATGATCAACTCTGGAGACTGGAATGGAATGGAATCTTCTGTTCTTAAGAAGGAAGCACCGGAAATGATCGAGAAAATGGGTATTGGAAGAAAAACGGTGAATTACAAGCTTCGTGACTGGGTGTTCAGTCGTCAGCGTTACTGGGGCGAGCCGATTCCGATCGTACATTGTCCGAAGTGTGGTGCCGTTCCGGTTCCGGAAGACGAACTGCCATTACTTTTACCGGATGTGGAGAAATACCAGCCGACCGGTACGGGAGAGTCCCCGCTTGCTGATATTCCGGAATGGGTAAATACCACATGCCCATGTTGTGGAGCTCCGGCAAAGAGGGAGACCAACACCATGCCACAGTGGGCAGGATCTTCCTGGTATTTCCTTCGCTATGTGGATAACAAAAATGATAAAGAACTGGTCAACAAGGAGAAGGCAGATAAATATCTCCCGGTTGATATGTATATTGGTGGTGTGGAACATGCCGTACTTCACCTGTTATATTCCAGATTTTACACCAAGTTCTTATATGATATCGGAGTAATCGATTTTGACGAACCATTTAAGAAGCTGTTCAATCAGGGAATGATTACCGGAAAGAACGGAATTAAGATGAGTAAATCCAAGGGAAATGTGGTTTCTCCGGATGATCTGGTACGGGATTACGGCTGTGATTCCTTAAGACTTTATGAACTCTTTGTCGGACCTCCGGAACTGGATTCCGAGTGGGATGATAAAGGAATTGACGGAGTAAACCGTTTCCTGAAACGTTTCTGGAAAGTAGCACTTGATAACAAAGACAAAGATGTGAAAGAGACACCGGAGTTAGTGAAGCTTCGTCATAAACTGGTTTATGACATCACAACCCGTCTGGAAGCATTTAGCTTAAATACGGTTGTCAGTGGTTTCATGGAATACAATAATAAGTTAATGGAACTGTCAAAGAAAGGCGGAGTAGATAAAAAGACACTGGAAACCTTTATTATCTTACTTGCTCCGTTTGCTCCGCATATTGCAGAAGAATTATGGGAACAGTTCGGACATGAAGATTCCGTCTTCCATCAGACCTGGCCGGAATACGATGAAGAGGCCATGAAAGATGATGAGGTTGAAATTCCGGTACAGATTAACGGTAAGACAAAATGTACCATCTTTATTGAGCCGGATGGTGATAAAGAGGAAATTCTTGCGAAAGCCAAAGAGGCACTTGGAGACAAGATTAACGGAACAATCCGGAAGGAGATCTATGTACCTGGCAGAATTGTCAATCTCGTGGTAAAATGAAAGAAGGGGTTTAATTGAGTAAAATAGATGAAGTTCGCACCGCCATGTTTGAGGCGATGAAGGCAAAGGAAAAGGAGAGAAAGGATGCCTTATCCATGCTCCTTAGTGCCTTAAAGGCAAAAGCCATCGATAAGAGAGAAGATCTTACAGAGGCAGAAGAGAATGCGGTAATTGCGAAAGAAATCAAACAGTGCAAGGATACGATGGATATGGCTCCGGCAGACCGGACAGACATTATTGACCAGTGTAAACTTCGGATTTCTGTTTATGAAGAATTTGCTCCAAAGCAGATGGATGAGGAAGAAATCAGAGCGACGATTCAGTCTGTTCTTGACGAACTGGGCATTGCAGAACCTACGGGAAAAGACAGAGGAAATATTATGAAGAATCTGATGCCGAAGGTGAAGGGAAGAGCAGATGGAAAACTGGTTAACCAGCTGGTAAGTTCCATGCTGAAATAAATGATTAAAAAAAGCTGCTGCAAATAGATGAAAAATCTATGAGCAGCAGTTTTTTTATTTTGCTCTGGCAAGAAGAGCTTCCCACTTCCTGTCTACTTCTGCCTGGATGTTTGCAATCAGTTCCTCTTTGCCCGGCTTAAAAAGATGTTTGAATCTGCCCTGAGGGCGGAGAAAATCTTCAATCGGGAGTTTTTTCTTCGGAACATAGTTTACGATCCATTCGCCGTCAATGACTTCAAATAAAGGCCAGAAACAGGTGTCGACAGCAAGCTGGCAGATTTCAAGAATATCTTCTGTATTATAACGCCATCCTCTCGGGCACGGAGCAAGGACATTTAAGAAAGCAGCTCCCTTTGTGTAGATTGCTTTTTCGGATTTGACATGAAGATCCTTGAAGTTTTTTACAAAAGTCGTCTGGGCAACATAGGGAATGTTGTGGGCGGCGATGACTTCCGTAAGATCCTTCCGGTTCTGATTCTTTCCATCACAGTCCGAGCCAACCGGAGTTGTCGTTGTATCTGCATACATCGGGGTGGCGGAAGAACGCTGGATTCCCGTATTCATATAAGCTTCGTTGTCATAACAGACATACACCATATCGTGATTTCGTTCCATGGCTCCGGATAAGGACTGGAAACCGATATCATAGGTACCGCCGTCACCGCCGAAGGTAATAAATTTATGGGTGTTCTTTACTTTGCCCTTTTTGGTGAGGGCGCGGTAGGCAGCTTCCACACCGCTGCAGGTGGCACCGGCATTTTCAAAAGCATCATGAATAAAGGAATCCTTCCATGCAGTATAAGGATACATGAAAGAGGAAACCTCCAGACATCCGGTGGCACAGGTAATAACCGCCTCGTCACCCTCATGGAGACCACGAAGTACATTGCGCACAGCGATGGTGGCGCCGCATCCGGCACACATTCTGTGGCCGGGAGATAATCGTTCTTCTTTATTTAATGTTTGTTTTAAATTATAAGCCATTGCTGTTTCTCCTATTCTCTGACAGACAAATAACGGTAGGTATCCCCAAGGCTGCCTGTCCGTGCAACCGTCTCTAAATCTTCAAAAACAGAAGTGAGACTCTCCACAGTGACATCACGTCCGCCGACACCGTAGCAGTAGTTTATGGTTGCCGGATGCAGACCGGCATTGTAGAGGGCAGATTTAATTTCCGCGCCAAGAGGTCCGCAATTTCCGTTAAAATCTTCACAGCGGTCCATGATTGCAAGATATTTAATATTTTTCAGTGCTTCTGCAATTTCTTCTGCAGGGAAAGGACGGAACAGACGAATTTTCAGAACACCGGCACGAATTCCCCTGTCTCTTAAAGCATCAACAGTATCTTTTGCCGTTCCGGCAGCAGAACCAATCAGAACCATGGCATATTCTGCATCTTCCATACGATATTCTTCAAAAAGACCGTAGGAACGGCCGGAAATCTTTTCGAATTCTTTTGCCACATCCAGGGTGACCTGTTTGGCATTTAAAAGTCCCTGAAGCTGAGCACGTTTTGCTTCCATTATGTAATTGGTCACAGCATACGGACCGACGGAAAAAGGTTCTCCATCTTTTAAAAGATAGTGATCCGGTTCGTATTCTCCCACAAAATCCTTAACAACATCATCTTCTAACAGCGTGATATTTTCTACAGCATGACTTGTGATAAAACCGTCCTGACATACCATGATCGGAAGCTGTACATCCTTATGTTCCGCAATGCGGTAAGCCTGAACCATGTTGTCATAAGCCTCCTGATTGTTTTCTGCAAAAATCTGAATCCAGCCGGTATTTCTTGCACCCATGGCATCGGAATGATCACAGTTAATATTGATTGGGCCGGAAAGTGTACGATTTACGAGGGCAAGACAGATGGGAAGACGGTCAGCAGCGGCAACATGAAGTACTTCCCACATGAGAGCCATACCACAGGAAGAAGTCGCTGTAACCGTTCTTGCCCCGGCCGCCTCAGAACCGATGCAGGCACTCATGGCACTGTGTTCACTTTCTACGGGAATAAAAACGGTGTCAACCTGCCCATTTGAGACAAAGTTTGTAAAATATTGTGGAATTTCTGTGGAAGGGGTAATCGGATAGGCTGGCATAACGTCAGGATTAATCTGGCGCATCGCAATGGCAACTGCCTCATTGCCGGATAACCGTTCTTTAATTGCCATGTTATCTTCCCCCCTTCTTCATTATGATTGCATCAAAAGGGCAGGCCTTTACACAGATTCCGCAGCCCTTGCAGTGGTCAAAATCAAAATCTGTCCGTTTACCATCCATGATCGGAATTGCACTGTCCGGACATGCCGGAACACATAACAGACATTGTTTGCATTTTTTTTCAATAAATTCCGGTGTGTCCACACGCCACTCTCCGGTGTGGAAAGCTTCTGCAGTACAGCTTCCTGCAATTGTACAGCCGGGTGTGAGATCCTGCCACTTTACATCCAGTCCCAGTTTATTAATATCTGATAGCATTATTGTACCTCCTGTAAAGCAAGGGAGAGAGCCATCATATTCCCTTCGATCACTTCCGGTTTCGAAGCAAATTTATGGGCATAAGACTTTCTCATCTCCTCAAGAAAATCTGCGTCATTCATTACGCCGGATACTTTGACGATGGCAGCAAGCATCGGAGAATTCGGGAAATATTTTCCCAGTGCTTCCATGGAAATTCTGCGGGCATCAATCGTATATACTTCTCCCTCGTAATTGTGCAGTTTCGGCAGAATCTGTTCTTTTTTTTCTGATGTGTTAATAATGATGGCTCCGTCTTTTTTTAATCCGCTTGTCACGTCAACGGAATCCAGAAGAGTTTCATCAACAACCACCACATAATCCGGATGGTAAATATTCGAGTGATTGCGGATTTTGTTCCGGGAAAGACGGTTGTAAGCAGTGATGGGAGCCCCCATCCGCTCCGGTCCGTATTCCGGAAATCCCTGTACATAAAGTCCGGTGCTGAATGCCACATCGGCCAGTAATAAAGCGGCAGTCTTTGCACCTTGTCCGCCGCGTCCGTGCCAGCGGATCTCGATTAAATCCTTCATCTTATCCTCCCTGTATTTTATAAAAAATGTGCTTCTGTAAAAAACACTTGTCCGCACGTGGCGGAAAACGGGCAAAAAAATATAAACAACAAACAGCCATTCGTTGTTTAATAAAAGTGCTTCAATTATACCAGAAAAATCGTTTTTTGTGAAGTAAAAAATTATCTTATTCCTTAATAACACTGCTTCCTTTCAGACTATTTTTCCGATAGACGTTAAGTGTATTCTGGCGGTTGCCGGTGGCAAGAAATACATCATTTACATTATCACAACCGTGTGCGGAAAGCTGCTTAAACAGCCAGGTTTCATCTTTTCCGGAATGAAGCAGGTTCTCTTCTAAAATATGACCATCCATAATATAGGTAGGGAAGAGTGTTTCGGTTTCCGGGGTCAGTTTTAGGTCGGAAGGATTTACCGGCCGGGACTCTGCTTTTGCCAGAAAGCTGATCCGCCCGTTTTCCTCCAGGATGGCTGCCTGCAGGTCCGACAAATCAAAAAATCCGTTCAGACGGCATTGCACGAGGAATTCCGACAAATCGATATGGCCCTTTCGGAAATTTTTTTCATAAAGTTCTCCGTCATTATACAAAATATAAGGAGAACCGGAAACAAACTGGCGGATTTTTATGCTTTTTCCTGTAAGAAAAGCAAGCAGGGCCGTTCCCACCCCATAAATAATCATGGCAGTAAGGGGCTCAGTATAATTTTTATCTAAAGAAGTGGCCATTTCTGCCGCAATGGAACCTATGGTGATGCCGGTGATATAGTCAAACATACTCATTTCAGACATTTGACGGTAGCCAATCAGTTTTGTTAGTAAAAATAAAACAATAAGGGAAAATATACTTAAAAAAATCACATGGATAATGTCCATAAAAACCTCCTTGGTTTGTTTTTTCTTAGTTTGCCACAGTGGCACTCTTTTATTCGCCGGAAACGGTTTGTCCGTTGACGGGGATTTTTTTTTGTAGTAAGCTAAAAAAAAGGAGGGCTTGTTTTGAACCAGATAGAAAAAGATCATGAACTGATTGACCGGATGATTGTATATTATGAAAAGGACCCGAAGCGGATCCAGCATTTCCTGAAAGTTTATACTTTTGCAAAATTAATCGGGGAAGGAGAAGAACTGTCTCCGGAGGAGATGTTTATTTTACGAACGGCAGCCATTGTCCATGATATCGGTATAAAAATCAGTGAAGAAAAATACGGAAGTTCTGCGGGAAAATATCAGGAACAGGAAGGACCGGCGGCAGCCGGACCTCTGCTTGCCAAACTTGGCTATGAAGAAGGCGTAATTGACAGGGTACTTTTTCTCATTGCCCACCATCATACATATAATAATATTGAAGGAAAAGATTATCAGATTTTAGTCGAGGCAGACTTTCTTGTGAATCTTTATGAAGATGGGTGCAGCCGGGATGCCTGCGTGGCAGCCGGAGAAAATGTTTTTCGCACGAAGACCGGAAAATGGTACCTGGAAAAAATGTTTTTGTAAATTGTTAAAAAAGTAATTAAATTGACAGGAGAACCTTATTTGATATAATAAGTTTACAATAGTTAATGTGACAGAGGGTGGACACTGGCCCTCTGACGAAGGAGGAGCAAATGGTTTTTGGAGTAATATTAGCCGGTGGAATCGGCAGCAGAATGGGGAATGTAGAGAAACCGAAACAGTATCTGACGATTGGAGACAAGCCAATCATCATTCATACTTTAGAGAAATTTTATGCGAACAGCAAGTTTGAGAAACTGATCGTACTTTGTCCGTCTCAGTGGATCAACCACACGAAAAACCTTGTAAAAAAGAACTTTAAAGATACGGAGAAAATTGTTGTCATCGAAGGTGGTCCGACAAGAAATGAGACGATCATGAATTCCATCCGTTATATTGAGAAAGAATATGGACTGGATGATGATACGATTATTGTTACCCATGATTCTGTCCGTCCATTTCTTACTTACCGGATTATTGAAGATAACATCCGTTATGCCCAGGAATATGGTGCATGTGATACCGTAATTCCGGCTTCGGATACCATTGTGGAGAGCAGAGGTCATGAGATTATCAGTAATATACCGGACCGTTCCATTATGTATCAGGGACAGACACCGCAGTCTTTTAAGGCCAAAAAATTAAAAGAGCTGTATGAAGGCCTGACAGAAGAAGAGAAGGAGATTCTTACGGATGCCTGCAAGATTTTTGTTATGAAAGGACAGGATGTTCATCTGGTGGAAGGAGAAGTCTTTAATATTAAGATTACTTATCCATATGATCTGCGCGTAGCAGAAACATTAATCAAAGGAGATAAATAATGTTAAATACAGTATATCGTCTGGTCGCACCCAGAAGATTTGAAGTAGCATTTAATGATATCGACCTGAACGGAGAACAGGTTGTCGTTCGCCCGACACATCTTTCCATCTGCCATGCGGATCAGCGTTATTATCAGGGAACCCGCCCGGCGGAAGTCATGGCAAAGAAGCTGCCTATGGCACTTATTCATGAAGGAATCGGAGAAGTGGTCTATGATTCCCTTGGAGAGTTTAAACCGGGAGAACTTGTTGTTATGATCCCGAATACTCCGGTGGAAAAAGATGATATTATCGGAGAGAATTATTTACGAAGTTCCAGGTTTCGTGCCAGCGGATTTGACGGCTTTATGCAGGATAATGTGGCCATGGGAAGGGATCGTCTGGTCCGGCTTCCGGCAGATATTGACCGCAGTGTTGCCGCTTTCACGGAAATTGTCAGTGTCAGTGTGCATGCCCTGCGCCGTTTTGACCGTTTTGCCCATGCAAGAAGAAATGTTGTGGGAGTCTGGGGAGATGGTAACCTTGGTTATATCACGGCTCTGTTTTTCCGTTATATGTATCCGGATACGAAACTTTTGATTTTTGGAACGAATCAGGAGAAACTGAGCAGTTTCACTTTTGCGGATGAGACCCATCTTGTCTGGGAGATTCCGGAAGGACTTCATGTGGATCATGCCATTGAATGTGTGGGTGGCGATGCCTCCCAGAAAGCGATTGCCCAGATGATTGATTTGATTAATCCGGAAGGAACCATGGCAATTCTCGGTGTTTCTGAATACGCGGTGCCGATCAATACACGCATGGTTCTTGAGAAGGGACTGCACATTTACGGCAGCAGCCGGAGTGCAAGAGAAGATTTTGAAAAGACAGTCTCCATGTATGAGGAGTATCCGGAGATTCTCGGATACCTCAGTAATATCGTTGGTGCACAGGTAGAAATCAATTCTATTGCAGATATGACCAGGGCATTTGAACTGGATATCAATAAGATGATGGGTAAGACGATTATGATCTGGAATAAATAATCGTTGACATATCAGATTTTTGTGCTATACTTAGATAAAGTGTTGAAGGGGCAACAAAGTGTATTTGTTGTCCCTATTTCGTTATATTGACGCTTACAGAGAGGAGAAAATGTATGGAAACACTAAGCAAAATAATTGAACAGGTCGATGCCTTTGTATGGGGTCCGGTAATGCTGGTCCTCCTTGTTGGTACAGGTATCGTCCTTACTGTACGATGTAACTTTTTAACATGGCGCAACCTTCCATGGGCTCTGAAGAAAACATTAAGTAAAGAATCCAGAACGAAGGATCGCGGAACCGGTGATGTCTCTCCGTTTTCCGCTCTTACAACAGCACTTGCGGCAACTATAGGAACCGGTAATATCGTAGGTGTTGCCACTGCTATGGTTTCCGGTGGTGCCGGTGCGTTAGTGTGGATGTGGATTTCCGCATGTTTTGGCCTTACTTCCAAGTTTTCAGAATGTATGCTTGCCATCAAGTATCGTGAAGTCAACGAAAAAGGTGAGATGTCCGGTGGCCCGATGTACACGATGAAAAAGGCTCTTAAGAACAAGAAACTCGGTGCCGTTCTCGGCTGGTTATTTGCCCTGTTTGCCGTCATTGCTTCTTTTGGTATCGGTAATATGACACAGGGTAATTCCATTGCAACATCCATTCACGCAACATTCGGCATTTCTCCGACTGTTGTTGGTATCGCACTTACCGTACTTGCTCTTTTGATCATCATCGGTGGAATCAAGTCTATTTCTAAAGTTTCTTCCGTAGTTGTACCGGTAATGGCAATCTTTTATGTAATCTGTGGTATTGTTGTTATTATTGGTAACATCAGTAATGTGCCTGCAGGTCTTGTCATGATCTTTAAGATGGCATTCAGTGTGAAGGCAGTCGGCGGAGCTCTTTGTGGTAATATTGTTGCATCTATGATGAATGCAGCAAGATACGGTGTTGCCCGTGGTGTATTCTCCAATGAAGCCGGTATGGGTTCTGCAGCGATCACGGCAGCAGCAGCTACAACAGATAACCCGGTACGTCAGGGATACATTAACATGACCGGTACTTTCTGGGATACAATCGTTGTATGTACAATTACAGGTCTTGCCATTGCAAGTTCCGGTATGCTTGGACAGATTGATCCGGCAACAGGAGAGATGTATGTTGGTTCTGCACTGACAATCGCAGCTTTCTCCACCGTGCTTGGTAAAGTTGGTGGATATCTTGTTACGATCGGTATTGCATTATTTGCTTTCTCCACGATTCTCGGATGGGAATACCATGGAGAGAAAGCGTTCGAATATCTTTTTGGCACACATAAATATAACATGATCTATCGTATCGCATTCTCCCTGGTGGTATTCGTGGGAGCAACCCAGACACTGGATCTTGTATGGAACTTCTCCGATATCGCCAATGCACTTATGGCAATACCGAACCTGATTTGTATGCTGTTATTAAGTGGCGAGATTGCAAAAGATGTAAAAGAATTCCAGAAAGTAATTGAAGCCGAAAAAGCAGCGAAAAAAGCAGCAAAATAAGAAAGATAATCAGCAATCCTTAAAATAAGCCATTATAGAATATGAAAAAAATACTGTAGAATAAAAAATACCCGGTGAATGTAGTCGCCGGGTATTTTTGTAACATCAAATTGATCTATCTTCTGTTACATTGAGATTACTGCAGCTTAATTCCGGCGAGCAGTGCACCAAGACCGGTTGTTGCAGAACCTTCGTCCTTGTAGCTTACAGCAGGGCTTTCTTTCTCTTCTGCAGGAGCAACATCTTCTGCTGCTTTAATGCTCAGGCTGACCTTGCCGTTTTCTACCTTTAAGACTTTAACTTTAACTTCCTGACCTGTTTTTAACACTTCGCCCGGAGATTCAATTCTCTTCTGGGCAATCTGGGAAATGTGAACCAGACCGGAAATGCCGTCCCCAAGATCCACGAAAGCACCGTAAGGCATAAGATTTTCCACGGTACCGGTAAGAACAGAGCCCGGTTTGATGGCATTGATCTTTCTTTCTTTTTCCTCTCTGCGTTTTTCGAAGAGAACTTCTTTCACAGATAAAACAAGACGTTTCTTCTCCGGATCTGCGGTGATGACCTTTGCTTCCACTGTTTTTCCAAGGTAAGGGTTTGTGTCTTCCACATATCCAATCTCCAGGTGGGAAGCCGGAATGAAACCGCGAAGGCCTTCCACATAGGCAATGACACCCTTGTTCACGATACCGCCGATTTTAACTGTAAGGACGGTTCCGTCCTCCAGATACTGCTGAACCTTTTCCCATGCAGTCGAAATTGCAGCTTCCTTCACGGACAGAGCAACATTTCCCTCTCCGTCATCTTCGGAAAGGACAACTGCTTTTACTGTGTCTCCCACTTTTACGTCTGCCATGGAAAAAGCAGGATCGTCGGAGAAATCAGATTTTTTTACAACCCCCTGTGTGTGATAATGGATATCCAGGAAGGCGGTATCATCTGCAACAGCACTGACCGTCCCCTCAATTACTTCTCCCTCTTTTAACGGACGAAGAGATTCATTAATTTCTTTTTCAAAATCTGCCATTGATTCACTCATGTTTGCATCCTCTTTTCTTAATATTTTTTAGTCTGCTTTGCTGCCTGCAGGCCAATCTTACTTATTATAGCATCATTTTCCGAAAAACGGAACCGGATAAAAACATTTCCGGCTGGAAAAAAATCGGGCAATCTGATATACTTGTACAGAACTAAAATTGAAAAAAATGGGAGGGAACAAAGTGGATATAAAAGCTGGATTAAAAATGACAAAAAGAGAGACCGTAACGGAGGAAAAGGCAGCTAAGACTTTAGGAAGCGGCAGCCTTTTGGTATATGGAACACCGGCAATGCTGTTATTAGTAGAGAAGACGGCAGTGGCCCTTTTAGAAGGACATCTCGATGAGGGAATGACCACAGTGGGAACGAATTTAAACGTGGACCATGTTGCGGCAAGTCCATTAGGATGTGAGGTATGCTGTGAAGTGGAACTTATGGAGATAGACAGAAAAAAACTGACTTTCTCCGTGGAGGTAAGAGATCCTGCCGGTATCATCGGGAAGGGAACCCATGAAAGGTTCATCGTGGATGCAGAGAAATTTCAGAAAAAAGCAGACGGAAAGTTTGAGAAATAGATGGAAAAGAAGACAGATACAGCGCAGGGGGTGCGCCTGAACAAATTTCTAAGTGATGCGGGGGTCTGCTCGAGAAGACAGGCGGACCGTTATGTGGAAGAAGGGCGGATTACCGTGGACGGTGAACCGGCACAGATGGGGCAGAAGGTTACCAAAGCCCAGGACATCCGTCTGGATGGCGAAAAAATCTCCGTATATGAAAAAAAAGTTGTTCTTGCGGTAAATAAACCGAAAGGAATTGTATGTACCACGACAAAAAAGGAAAAAGATAATATTGTGGATTTTATCGGATACCCGGAAAGAGTATATCCGGCAGGACGACTGGATAAGGATTCCGAGGGACTTATTCTCATGACCAATGACGGAGAATTGATGAATGAGATTTTAAAGGCGAGAAATTATCATGAGAAGGAATATGAGGTTCGCGTGAACCGTCCCGTAACGAACGAATTTTTAAAAAACATGCGGGAGGGAGTTCCGATTCTTGATACGGTGACGAGACCGTGCAAGGTGACAAAAACAGGTCTTTATTCTTTTCGTATTATTCTTACTCAGGGATTAAACCGGCAGATTCGTCGAATGTGTGAGGCTCTTGGCTATCGTGTACGGGATTTACGCCGGATTCGGATCATGAACATTGTGCTCGGAGATCTTCCGTCCGGGCAGTACCGGGAAGTCGCCGGAGAGGAACTTGCCAGATTATTAAAACTTGCCGGAAGAAAACGGAGTCAGAAAGGAGAGCGGAGTGGAAAAGAAGGAAAGAATCCGGGAACTGGTCGAAAAGCTGAATGAAGCATCCCGTGCTTATTACCAGGAAGACCGGGAGATCATGTCAAATCTCACTTACGATGCCCTGTATGATGAACTGACCGCATTAGAAAAGGAGACAGGCATCGTCCTTGCAGGAAGTCCGACTGTTCATGTCGGATATGAAGTGCTAAGTGAACTGGAGAAAGTATCCCATGATTCTCCGATGCTTTCTTTAGATAAAACAAAAAGTCCTGAAGCACTCCGGGAGTGGCTTGGAGATAAGAAAGGGATGCTTTCCTGGAAGATGGACGGCCTGACTGTCGTGCTGACTTACAACCACGGGATGCTGGAGCGGGCGGTCACCCGGGGAAACGGAATCGTGGGCGAAGTAATCACGAACAATGCCCGTGTGTTTAAAAACCTGCCTTCCCACATTCCTTTTGAAAATGAACTGGTTCTTCGGGGAGAGGCAGTCATTAAATATTCCGATTTTCAAAAAATCAATGAAAGTATAGAAAATGTGGATGCCCGGTATAAAAATCCCCGAAATCTGTGCAGTGGTTCCGTGCGTCAGCTGAATAACGAAATTACGGCAAAAAGAAATGTCTTCTTTTTTGCTTTTACACTGGTGAGTGCCCAGGGGAAAAAACTGACAAACTCTGTAGCAGAAAACATGGACTGGCTTTCCTCCCTGGGGTTTGATATTGTCCCATATCGTATGGCAGACCGGACAAATATTTTAGAGCTGGTATCGGAATTTTCCGAAAAAACCAGGGAGAATGATTTTCCTTCCGATGGCCTTGTTTTGATTTATGATGATATCGCTTACGGGAATTCCCTGGGAAATACTGCGAAATTTCCGAGAAATGCCATCGCATTCAAATGGCAGGATGAAGAGGCACAGACAAAACTTCTTTCGATTGAATGGAGTCCGTCCCGGACGGGACTGATTAACCCGATTGCCCTATTCGAGCCTGTGGAGCTGGAGGGAACTACTGTCAGTCGGGCCAGTCTTCACAATCTCAGTATGATCGAAACCCTTCAGCTTGGTGTGGGAGATGAGATTAAAGTCTATAAGGCCAACATGATCATTCCCCAGATTGCCGAAAATCTTACAAAGAGCGGAAAATGGGAGATTCCTTCCCACTGTCCGGCCTGTGGCGGCGAGACAAAAGTGAGAGAAGAAAACGGGGTGAAAACGCTCCACTGTGTAAACCCTTATTGCAGCGCAAAAAAAATCAAGCTCTTTTCCCATTATGTAAGCCGGGATGCCATGAATATCGATGGCCTGTCGGAAGCAACCCTGACCAAACTGATCGATCAGGGAATTTTATCAGAGTTATCAGATTTGTATACTTTATCCAAGCACAAAGAAGAAATGACTGCCATGGATGGATTTGGAGAAAAATCTTACAGTAACCTGATAGAATCCATAGAGAAATCCTGTCACACGAAACTATCCCGTTTTATTTATGCCATCGGCATCTTAAATGTGGGAAGTTCCAATGCAAAACTTCTGTGCCGCCATTTCGGAAACTCCCTGCCGGCTCTCATGGAAGCGTCTGTTGAGGAGATGACACAAATAGATGGTGTGGGCGAAGTCATTGCAAGAAGCGTGCGGGACTATTTTGATAACACCCATAACCGGAACCTGATTGAGAAACTCCTGTCTTACCTTTATTTTGAGGAAGAGGAAGACAGCGGGGAAAGCAGGGAGAAAAAGGAAGAAATCTTTGGAAAGACCTTTGTCATTACGGGAAATGTCAGTCATTTTGCAAACCGAAAGGAATTAAAAGAAAAAATTGAAGCACTCGGTGGGAAAGTAACCGGTTCCGTCTCCAAAAAGACAGATTATCTTATTAATAATGACAACATGTCCTCCTCCAGTAAAAACAAAAAGGCAAAAGAGCTTGGAATCCCGGTGATTACGGAAGAGGAATTCCTTGCCATGACAGAATAATTGTACTAAAATAACAAGAACACTATTAAGAAAAGAGATGAAAGATTATGCCAATCAGAATCAATGCTGATTTACCGGCAAAAAAAATACTGGAACAGGAAAACATCTTTGTTATGGATTATGAGCGATCCTTAAAGCAGGACATCCGTCCCTTAAAGATTATTATCATGAATCTGATGCCTACAAAGCAGGAGACAGAGCTGCAGTTATTAAGAAGCCTGTCCAACACACCGCTTCAGGTGGATATTACTTTTTTAAAGACCCAGAGCCATGACGCCCAGAATGAGTCAAAAACCCATATGGAGACATTCTACACCGTTTTCCCGGAGATAAAGGATCAATACTTTGACGGTCTTTTGATTACAGGAGCACCGGTAGAGACCCTCGATTTCGAAGAAGTCGATTACTGGCCGGAATTAGTGGAGATTATGGAATGGTCAAAAACCCATGTTACTTCCACATTCCACATCTGCTGGGCAGCCCAGGCAGGTCTTTACTATCATTACGGTGTTCGAAAAAGACTGCTCGATGAAAAGATCTTCGGTATTTTCGAGCATCGAACTATTCATAAAAAAACGCCTCTCGTCCGGGGATTTGATGATATATTTAATGCCCCTCACTCCCGTCACTCAGAGATTGTAAGAGAAGATGTGGAAAATAACCCGGAACTTACCATCCTGGCCGATTCCGACATCGCCGGACCGTTCATCATCATCGCTAAAGAAGGACGGCAGATTTTCGTCACTGGCCATCCGGAATACGACGTGGTTACGTTAGACGGAGAGTATAAAAGAGACCTGGGAAAGGGAATGGACAATGTTCCGTTTCCATGTCGTTACTACAAAGAAGATAACCCGGAACTTGGTCCGGTAAAATCCTGGCGATGCCACGCCAACACCTTGTACACCAACTGGCTAAATTACTATGTATACCAGATGACACCGTACATTTCAGAGGATATAAAGAACCTGAAATAAAGAAAACAAACATAAGACCGGAATGAACGATCCATTCAGCAGTCGCCTGTGGAATGGGCAGTGATTCCCGATTTGGAGGAACACAACATGGAATTATTTCACGGCCGTCCAGCTGATGTGACCGGACGTAT
>JALFIK010000181.1 GCA_022776205.1 Eubacterium sp. | reverse complement strand
AAGAAAAATGGTATTTGTGTGGAAGAATTTGCCATTGGAATTGGCCCGACACTTTTTGGAAAGCAGATTGGTGAGACAAAATATTCGATCAAATGTCTTCCTTTCGGAGGATGCTGTGTCATGCTGGGGGAAGATGAGGATAATGATGATCCGAGAGCATTCGGCAGTAAATCACCTCTAGCCAGATTTTCGGTAATTTTTGCAGGACCGTTCTTTAATTTTATTCTGGCCTTTGTGCTTGCTCTGGCTGTTGTCGGCATTGGCGGAGCAGATCCGGCAGTGATTGGGGAAGCGACTGCAGGAGGCGGTGCTTACGAAGCCGGGATTCGTCCCGGAGACCGTATTATTAAACTTGATGGATCCCGTGTGTATAATTTCCGGGAAATATCTCTGTTTAATTTTCTGCACAAAGAAAAAGCAAAGGTAGAGGTCACCTACGAAAGAGACGGGAAAAGGAATACGGTTAATGTAACAAGAAAAAAAGGCGAAGACGGAAATTATGCCCTGGGAGTTACTATGTCAAAAGATGTAAAACAGGGGTTTTTCGGTACAGTAAAATACGGCCTTCTTGAAGTGAGGTATCAGATTAAATCCACATTTTTAAGTCTGAAATATCTGGTGACCGGCCGGTTTAAACTCAATGATTTGTCCGGACCGGTGGGAATTGTAAATATGATTGGGAACACTTACGAAGAGTCGGTTGCATATGGAGTAAAAACAGTATTTCTAAATTTGACCAGTTTTGCAATCATGCTGAGTGCGAACCTTGGAGTGATGAACCTTCTGCCGATTCCTGCTTTAGATGGCGGCCGACTGGTCTTCATATTACTGGAGATGATTCGAAGGAAAAAAATTCCTCCGGAAAAAGAAGGAATGATTCATTTTGCCGGGCTGGTACTTTTGATGGCTCTGATGGTTGTTGTTATGGCCAATGATATAAAGAATATCATCATGTAAGGAAAAGATGTGTATTCATACTTAAATAGTATACCGGAAGGATAAAAAGAAGAGGCTGCTGCAGTGTTCTTTTCAAAAAGGAAATCGGATTCTCCTGTTGGAAGATGCAGCAGGCTTTTTTCTATATAAAAGGACGTAGTTCCGGGAAAGGAGTAAGGACGAAGAAAATGTACAGAGATCATACAAAAAAAATAAAAATAGGTAACCGTGTGATCGGGGGAGGAAATCCAATCCTGATTCAGTCTATGACAAATACAAAAACAGAAGATGTGGAGGCGACAACTGCCCAGATTCTTGAACTCGAAGCGGCAGGATGTGATATTATCCGCTCGACGGTTCCTACTTTAGAAGCGGCGAAAGCACTGGGGGAGATTAAGAAGAAAATTCATATTCCGATTGTTGCCGATATACATTTTGATTATCGAATGGCTATTGCAGCAATTGAAAACGGAGCTGATAAAATAAGAATAAATCCGGGAAATATCGGGTCGAGGGAACGGGTTTTGGCGGTTGTCGATAAAGCAAAAGAATACAATGTGCCAATCCGGATTGGAGTAAACAGTGGATCTCTGGAAAAAGAAATTGTTGAGAAATACGGAAAAGTAACGGCAGAGGGACTTGTGGAGAGTGCACTGGGCCAGATTCACATGATTGAAGAAATGGGATATGACAATCTGGTCGTCAGCATTAAATCTTCCGATGTCCTGATGTGTGCGAAAGCCCATGAATTGCTGGCACCGGTATGCCCATATCCTCTTCATGTGGGAATAACAGAGGCAGGTACCTTGTTCCGGGGAAATATTAAATCAGCCATTGGCCTTGGTATAATATTAAACCAGGGAATCGGAGATACGATCCGGGTATCTCTCACAGGGGATCCGGTCAACGAAATCGCCTCTGCAAAACAGATTTTAAAAACTCTCGGACTCCGTCAGGGGGGTATCGAAGTGGTATCCTGTCCGACCTGCGGAAGGACAAATATTGATTTGATTGGTCTTGCCAATGACGTGGAAAAGATGGTGACAGAATTTGATGACCTTAATATTAAAGTTGCAGTCATGGGCTGTGTGGTAAATGGTCCGGGAGAAGCGAAAGAAGCTGACATAGGAATTGCAGGAGGAAAAGGAGAAGGACTTTTAATCAAAAAAGGAGAGATTATCCGTAAAGTGCCGGAAGACCAGCTCCTTGCAGTTTTACATGATGAACTGGCAAATTGGGAGAAATAGTAGTATAGGCAGGAAAAAAGGGAGGAATTATGTCACTTCGTTTCATTACGGGAAGAAGCGGTCAGGGGAAGACGAAGATGCTCGTGGAAGAGGCCGTCAGATATTGTGTGGATCATCCGGATAAAAGGGTGTATGTCATTGTTCCGGAGCAGTTCAGCATGGAAATGCAGCAGAAAATGATAGAAAATCATCCGCGTCACGGCTTTTTTAACCTGGATGTTTTAAGTTTTCATCGTCTTGCCTATCGGATTTTTGACGAGTGTGGATTTACACCCAGAGATATTCTCGAAGATCTGGGGGTATCCATGGTTCTTCGAAAAGTACTATCTGAAATGGAAGAGGAACTGTCATATTTTAAAAAGAGTATAAAAAAAGCAGGGTTTATTGATGAACTGAAGTCTGCTCTGATGGAATTGATTGGATACGGTATTTCCTTTGAACAGTTAGAAGAATTGGATGATTTTCCGGAAGAAGATAAGAACCTTCAGGAAAAATGTGTGGAACTTGGAAAAATCTATGAGAATTTTACAAAAAAAATTGAAAGCCGTTTTATGGTTACCGAACAAATTCTGGATGTAGCGGGAGAATATGTTGAGAAAGCTTCCATGCTGAAAGATGCCATTTTTTATTTTGACGGATTTACCGGATTTACTCCCGTTCAGCTGACTTTTATGCAAAAACTTCTTTGTGTTGCAAAACAGATCAATGTGACGCTTACAATTCCGGGAGTGATCCCGGGGAAGAAAGAAATCGATCAGGAATTGTTTTATTCCGGAGAAAAAACGGCGAGGGCACTTCTAAAAATATGCAGGGACTGCCATCAGGACATGGATGATATTGTTGTTCTCGATGATCCCGTTCCCCTTCGGTTTAAAGATAGGGAGGAACTGGCATTTCTGGAAAAAAACATTTTTCGTCCGGAAAAAAAATGTTATGAAAATTCAGTCGATCATATTCATCTTACCGTCTGTCATAATCCGGATGGAGAAGCTTCCTACATCATGCATAAAATTGAGCAGCTTGTTCGGCAAAAAGGATACCGCTACAGGGATTTTGCCGTTCTTTGTACAGATGTGGCACAGTATTCTTCTGCTTTTGAAAGGAATGCAAATATCCTGAATATTCCTTTGTTCGAGGATACCAAGAAAAAAGTATCTTACCATAGCTCCGTGGAATCAATCCGGGCTCTTTTTCATCTGGTGAGCATGGATTATTCTTATGAAAGTGTTTTTCGCTATCTGAAATCCGGCATGTCAGATCTTAAGGATGAAGAGACGGATTATCTGGAGAACTATGTTCTGTCTGCCGGAATACGAGGATATTCCATGTGGAAAAAACCATTTGAGAGACGACTTTCCGGTAAGGAGAAAGAAGATGTGGAATTCCTCGATAAGTTAAGACAGATGGTTTTAAAAGAAACAGAAGAATTTTATCTGGAAATGAAACGGAAAGACCTCTGTGTGCGGGATAAAATGGAGCTTTTGTTTCATACCATGGACGGATTGAGTTTTGAAGAAAAATTACGCATGAAAGCGCAAAATGCAGAAAGCCGGAAAGACTATGGCAGGGCAAAAGAGTATGAACAGCTTTACAGCCTGATCTTGGCTCTTATGGATAAGATCGTCATGATTTTCGGAGAGGAGACCATGTCCGTAAAAGAGCTCTCAGAAATCATGGATGCGGGACTCGAAGAACTCGGTCTTGGCATTGTTCCGCTTTCCATGGATCAGGTTGTTTTGGGGGATTTGAAACGGACGCGACTCCATGAGATCCGTGTTCTTTTTATTGCGGGGATGAACGACGGACTGATACCACCGGATCTTTCTGATCGGGGAATCCTCAGGGATGAAGAAAAGGAAATCTTAAAAAAATGTGGGATTTCCCTGTCCCAGAATCTGGTGGAACAGTCCATGGAAGATGAGTTCTATATGTATCTTGCTTTTTGCAAACCATCGGAAGAACTTTACTTTTCCTATTCTGTAAGCAGCGGTAACGGGGAGGGACTGCGTCCTTCTGTGTTAATTAAAAACTGCAGCAGGCTGTTTCCAAAGTTGGAAAAGAAAAGATATCCCGAGGAGGAGCCCCGGTATTATTTTAATGAAGAAGACAGCAAAGAGTTTTTATTGGAACAGCTTGTGAAAGTAAAAGAACATCCGGAAGAAACAAAGAAAAATCAGGCATTTTCCATGCTGCTTGGATACTGGTCGAAAGAGGAAAAACGAAAAAGACAGCTTTTATGCTATGAAGATATTCTGGATAATCCCGTGAGAAGTGAACAACTGCCGAAAAAATTGATGGAGGAGCTTTACGGAAAAGAAATTGAGGGAAGTGTGACGAGACTGGAACGGTTTGCTGCCTGCCCTTATCAGTATTTTTGTATTTACGGACTGGAACTTTTTGAGAGGGAAGAATATAAAGTCCGTGCTGTGGATCTTGGAAATATTTTTCACCGTGCACTGGAATATTTCTCAAACAAAATAAAAGAATCCGACTATACCTGGAAGACGATTCCGAGGGAAGCAATGGATCAATTTATGGAGGATGCCCTGAATGTTTCTCTGGCAGAAAATGCAGGAGAAATTTTTCGGAGCAGTGCAAGAAATGAGTATAAACTTCGGACAATACGAAGAATTTTAAAGAGAACGATTGAAATCCTGCAGATTCAGCTTAA
>JALFIK010000176.1 GCA_022776205.1 Eubacterium sp. | reverse complement strand
TATATTGTTTTATTTTTTTAACTTTCTCACAATACTCTTCAGGGGTATCAGACTGACAGATGATTTTCCCATCCGGATTAAATTTTCCGTCTTCTTTCCGGCATATATTGGAAAAGGCTTCCTCAAGCATTCTCTCACATCGCTCCTGCGCCTTCTGCTTTCCTTCCCTGTTGTCTTCTTCAATCACAACCGCCGTCATCGTTTCTTCTAAATGATCGATTGTAAGGAATTCCGTTACAAGCATCAGAGAAATTGTGCTGATTCCGATTTCATCGGGATTATTATCCGGAAGTTCCTCCTTATATCGGACAAAATCATATCCGAGAGCTCCAACCAGTCCTCCGGTGAACGCTAACTGGGTGTCATCTTTCCGAATTTCAAAATCACTGTAATATTTTTTTAAAAGGTCAACCGGATTCCCACTCAGTGTTTCTTCCTGCCCACATTTCTTATAGATTTTCAGCCCCTGGTCTGTACTGAATATCACTTCTTCGGGATTTTTTCCCATAAAAACATAACGCCCGTTATTTTTGTCATAACTTTCCAGAAGAAATCCTTTCTGTTTTCCCACAAAGCTCTGATAAATCTGCACTGCAGTCTCATCAATCAGACTGACTGTCTTGCTGTATGCTCTCTTTATACGCTTCATATTTCCTCCTTTTCCCATAAAGTAAAATAGAAGGCCTTTAAAAGAAAACGAAAAAAGTCCCTGATGTTTTTAAAACATCAGGGACGAAATATTCCGCGGTGCCACCCTACTTAATGATCTATGTATCATCATAGTATATCACTCTCTTTTAAATTCTGATACGGATAAGTTCCTCCTTATCGATATCATACCCCTGTAACGCGAGGACGCGGCCCTGG
This sequence comes from Eubacterium sp., assembly GCA_022776205.1. Classification (GTDB taxonomy): domain Bacteria; phylum Bacillota; class Clostridia; order Lachnospirales; family Lachnospiraceae; genus Anaerobutyricum. Next base: position 2,739 of record JALFIK010000176.1, on the reverse strand, counting down.
CTACTGTTATTTCACCCTGCATCTCCCAAATCCATTCCTTAATCTCTTACATATCGGCTTCCACCTGACCCGACTCTCTGGTATGCTGCGAAGAAAAAGTACTACTTTTGTTCAACGATTTTACCTTATTTATTCTGCTACATAGTATAGCAACTTTTACACTTTATGTCAATAAACTTTTTATAATTCTAGCCTCTCACCGTGGTGACTAAAGCATCGCATTTTCCCGAGATGGTGTATTCTCCACTGCCGGCAGGAAGGAAAAGGCTGTCCCCTTTGTTATAAGATACGGTTTCATTCTGATTGGTAATCGTTCCTTCTCCGTCAAGAACAAGAATGCTTTCAAATGATTTCTCAGAAACTACTCCCTTAAGTGTGGCAAAATTATCCCCATCAAGATATAATTTATCTACTGTAAAATAATCACAATCCGCAATGTGTGGATAATGACTGCTATCCTTTTCAACCGGTGCAGTATTCGTCACATCCAGTGCCTTCTGAATATGCAGTTCTCTCTTCTTGCCATCTTTTCCAACCCTTCCGTAATCGTAAACTCTGTAAGTCACATTGGAATTCTGCTGAATTTCCGCAATGACAATTCCCTTCCCAATAGCATGGATTGTGCCGGATTGAATAAAAAATACATCCCCCTTATGAACCGGTGCCTTATTGAGCACATCAGTAAGTGTGTCTTCCTCTATCCTTTTTTCAAATTCTTCCTTACTGATTTCTTCCTGAAAACCGTAGTACAGATATGCGCCCTCTTCCGCATCCACCACGTACCACATTTCAGTTTTTCCATATTGCCCTTCATTTTTTAATGCATATTTGTTATCAGGATGTACCTGAATGGAAAGATTATCCTGTGCATCAATAAATTTAATCAGAATTGGAAAATCTTCAAACCGTTCACAATTTGTTCCAAGACATTCTTTTCCGTTTTCATCAATATATTCTTTTAAACTTTTTCCTGCATCCGGTCCGTTTGTAATAAAAGACGGCCCATCCGGATGGCAGGACAGTTCCCACGTTTCGGCAAGTCTGTCTCCGGTCTGCTCTTTTCCATATTTTTCAACCAGTTTATGTCCACCCCAAATATAATCTTTTCCAGTTGGTTTTAATTTTAAGATTGCCATTTTCATTCTCCTTTTAAAAACAAATATGCGTGTTTTGTTAAAGTTCTTTGTATTATACCTTTTTATTTTTTCTTTTTAAAAATTGATCGGAAAGAACGTTTCAGTACATCAAAAAAACTCAGAGAATGTACCATATGATCGGACGGAACATAATTTCTTACTGCCCGAAGCACTTCCTTGGGTCTTTTCGCTGAAAATGAGAACGTTCCACTGTGTTTTGTCTGTATTGCAAATCGAGGAATATATTTTCCTTTAAATAAAACGGAAGCAATGACATAGTCTACCTCATTCCAGGGAATCTGAATATAGTCATTTACCTTCTGCTTATTGTAATACTCAAAGCCTCTGTCACCGATCATAATTCTTCCGTAGTTATTCATTCCGTGAAACGAGGTGGCATCCATTACGAGATCCACCTTTGTATTAAGTGACTGTGCCATATTCATCTACCTCACAATCTGCACGAAAAGGCTGCTATGGAAATATAGAAAACACTTCCATCGCAGCCTGTTTTTTTGTGTTTTTCTTACAGAAGACCTACAACATGTCCTACGATACCTACGATAAACAATCCAATGATAATAACGATTGGAGATACGTTTTTCTTAAGTAACCACATACATAACAGAGTCAGTAATAATGGTGCAAATCCAGGAATCAGGGAATTCAGGTTGTCCTGTAAAGTTGTAACCTTTTCCGGTGATAAGGATAATCCTGAAGAGAACTGTTCAAATGCCTGGTGAATTCCCTCTGCTCCTGCAGGAAGAGAATTCCAGTCAATATAAGCACCTTCGCTGAGCTTAACCGTAGAAACAACAGGGGCAAAATTAATTGTTACCCACCTCTGTACTAAGGAACCCAGTACAAACATACCAAGAATGGATGCAATCTTCGTAACTTTCTGTAACAGTCCTCCGGAAAGGTCTTCGGAAATTTTGCTTCCTGCCTTGTAACCAAATTCCTGTGTATACCACATAAATGCCCAACGGATTACATTCCATAATACGAAGAATAAAATCGGTCCTAAAATGCTTCCGCCCATGGCAAGGGATGCACCTAATGCACCGAGCATCGGACGAACGGTAAACCAGAACACCGGATCACCCACACCGGCTAACGGTCCCATCATACCGACCTTTACACCCTGAATTGCTGCGTCATCAACCTGTGCACCATTTGCTTTTTCTTCCTCAAGAGCAAGGGTAACACCAAGGATTGGAGATGCAACATATGGATGCGTGTTAAAGAATTCCAGATGTCTCTTTAATGCTTCTTTCTGATCTTCTTTATTCGTGTACAGTTTTTTAATCGCCGGAATCATGGCGAAACACCATCCACCGTTCTGCATACGTTCATAGTTCCAGGAACCCTGAAGGAAAGTAGAGCGGATTGCAACAGCCTGGCGATCTTTTTTCGTTAAAGTAATTTTCTCTGCCATTTCTATACCTCCCTTACTTTTTAGTAGTCATTTAAAATATCATCCAGCGGATCACCGATGTTTCCACCACCGTTATTGCCGTTTCCGCCGCTTTCAGATAATTTAATATAAATGAATGCGAGTGCTAATGCGATTGCACCAAGTGCAATCAGTGTCAGGTCAGAA
>JALFIK010000169.1 GCA_022776205.1 Eubacterium sp. | reverse complement strand
CAGAAAGGAAGTAAGTTTTATGGAACTGATACGTTATGACCTGATCGTGGTTGGAGCGGGCCCTTCCGGATTATCCGCTGCAATCGAGGCGGCAAAAAGAGGACTGGAAGTTGTTGTATTTGATGAAAATGAAAAACCGGGCGGACAGCTTTTTAAGCAGATTCATAAATTTTTTGGTTCGAGAGAACATAAAGCGAAAATCCGTGGTTTTAATATAGGAACAGAGCTTCTTGAGGAGGCGGACCGGGCAGGAGTTAAAGTTGTACTGAATGCCACGGTAATCGGCCTTTATCAGGATAAGGAAATTGTTGTAAAAATTGGTGAAGGAATTCGTCATTATAAAGCGGATGCTGTGATTATCGCCACGGGTGCGGCAGAAAATATGGTAACCTTTGACGGTTGGACTCTGCCGGGTGTTATTGGTGCGGGGGCTGCCCAGACGATGATGAATCTTCACGGAGTGAAACCGGGAGAAAAGGTTCTGATGCTGGGCTCCGGAAATGTAGGCCTTGTTGTAAGTTTCCAGCTTCTTCAGGCAGGATGCGAGGTGGTTGCCCTTGTGGACGCGGCTCCAAGAATCGGAGGATATGGTGTTCATGCGGCAAAAGTGGCAAGGACCGGTGTGCCATTTTATCTTTCCCATACTATTGTGAAAGCAGAGGGAGAAGATCATGTAAAGGGAGTCACCATTGCGGAAGTTGATGAGAAATTTCAGTTTATTCCGGGAACAGAGAAACATTTTGACGTGGACACGATCTGTCTGGCAGTCGGACTTTCCCCAATGTCTCAGCTTTTAAAAATGGCAGGTTGTGCCATGGAAGACAATCCGAAAAAGGGCGGACAGGTTCCCCTTGTGAATGAATTCGGAGAGACTTCTCTTCCCGGTGTATTTGTTGCCGGGGATGTTTCGGGAATTGAAGAAGCCAGTTCTGCCATGATTGAAGGAAGAATAGCCGGGGTTGCCGCTGCAGCTTATCTTGGATATATCGAGAAAGAGGAACTGGACCTGGAAACGGAGAAAAATACCCTCGCCCTTGAAAATCTGCGTCAGGGAATGTTTGCTCCGAAAAACCGTGGGAAAATACCGGAAAAAACAGAAGAGGGTATTGATGTATCCATGAATCTTTTGAAAAAAGGATATCTTTCCGATGAAGAGGTGGAAAAATATCCCGGCGTTATCCGGAAAGTCGGGATGCATCCGGTAATTGAGTGTTCTCAGAATATCCCATGTAACCCATGCCAGGATTCCTGCCCCAAACATTGTATCCGGATTGGGGAAAATATCACCGCTCTTCCGGTGGTAGTGGAGGATTCGCAGTGTATTGGTTGTGGAATGTGTGTCGCATCCTGTTCCGGACAGGCGATTTTTCTCGTAGAGGAACTTAAGGATGAAACCAGTGCATTGATCACTCTCCCTTACGAGTTTCTGCCACTTCCTAAGGCAGGAGCAAAGGGATATGGACTCGGACGAAACGGGGAAGTTATCTGTGAGGCAGAAGTTGTTTGTGTTAAGACGGCAAAAGCTTTTGACCACACAAATCTTCTTACAATGAAAGTTCCGGGAGAGTTTGCCATGAAGGCAAGATTTTTCCGGGAAGCATAATATGTCTTTGAAAGAAAGGTGCAGTGAGTATCGATGAATGAAATAAATGACAGATCAAGAGATATCGGAGAATTTGTTCCCCAGCCGGACGACGACAGAATTATCTGCAGATGTGAGGAAATTACAAAGGGAGAAATTCGTCAGGCAGTACATGACGGGATGTTTACCCTCACGGAGATCCGGCGTTATTTAAGAACCGGAATGGGACTTTGCCAGGGGCAGACCTGTGCGAAGTTGGTGAAAACCATTGTTGCAAAGGAGCTTCAGGTTTCCCCTGCACAGCTCGAACCGGCTACTTCCCGGGTGCCGATGCGCCCGATTGAGATGCGTATTTTTGCCAATGAAGAAAAGGAGGTAGGCCCAAATGAATAATCATGCGGATGTTATTATTATAGGAGCCGGAATTATCGGGTGTGCGACTGCATATTATCTGACGAAGGCAGGAAGTTCCGTAATTGTGCTGGAGGAAAGTGATCATATCGGAAATGGAGGCTCGAGCCGAAACGGAGGGGGTGTCCGCCAGTCCGGCCGGGACCCGAGAGAACTGCCCCTTGTGATGTATGGAATTAAAAACCTCTGGCCCCATCTTTCTGAGGAGCTGGAAGTGGACTGTGAGTATCATCAGGATGGAAATCTCCGTCTTGGCAAAAATGAAAAACACGCAGAAATACTCACTAATCTTGCCAATAAAGCAAGGGCATGCGGGCTGGATGTGCGCATGATCAACGGAGATGAAGTAAGAAGAATCAATCCCTATCTTTCCGAAGAGGTAACAGTGGCAAGCTGGTGCCCGACAGACGGTCATGCGAATCCACTGACAACGACGCTTGGATATTATAAAATGGCAAGACGTCAGGGAGCCAGATTTATTACGGGAGAAAAGGTTCTGGCACTAAAAAAGATAAAAGGGCGTCTCCGTCAGGTAATTACTCCGTCAAATATTTATGAGGGAGATCATGTACTCCTGGCAGCCGGTGTGGCCAGCCGTCCCATTGCGGCAACGGTAGGCATTGATATTCCGATGAAATCTTCTTTGCTTGAAGCCCTGGTTACAGAAGCAGAACCACCGATGTTTTCGCAGATGCTTGGAACGGCGGAAGCGGATTTTTACGGACATCAGACAAAGCATGGTTCTTTTGTTTTCGGAGGTTCCTCCGGATATGAGCAATTCAATAAAGATAACGGTACTCCGGTGACAAGCAGTATGACTGCACCGTGTATCTGTCGGGGAATCATGAAATATTTTCCGGACCTTGCCGATGCAAAAATTGTGCGGACCTGGGCCGGATGGAGCGATCGAAGTGTGGACGGTGTCCCGGTTCTTGGAAATGTGGAAGAAGTGCCCGGCCTGGTTCTTGCCTGTGCATTCACCGGACATGGCTTTGGAATTGCACCGGCAGTGGGCGAACAGCTTTCAAAACTGATGCTTACAGGAAAAACAGATGTGGATATTTCCGCACTGCATTATAACCGTTTTAAAGCAAAAATCTGAAAAGAACCGGAAAAATAGTAAAAGGAAGGGAAAATTACCATGAATAATTTTGATTTTTGTGTGCCGACAGATATACGTTTCGGAAAGGGACAGATTCAGTGCCTTCCGGAGGAACTTGGAAAATACGGGAAAAGAATCCTGATGGTTTACGGGGGAGGAAGCATTAAAAGAACAGGACTTTATGATGAGATTATGGATCTATTGAAAGATTTTGACATTTATGAGCTCCCGGGCATTGAGCCGAATCCAAAGATTGCATCGGTAAGAAAAGGCGCGGCAATCTGTAAGGAAAAAAAGATTGACGTAATTCTGGCGGTCGGTGGCGGAAGTTCCATTGATGCATCAAAGCACATTGCCTGTGCCGCATATTATGACGGAGATCCCTGGGATCTGATGCTTGACCGAAAGAGAATGACCAAGGCCCTTCCGATTGCTGTTGTCCTTACTTTGGCAGCCACAGGATCGGAAATGAATCCGGGTGCGGTCATTACCAATGACGAGACAAACGAAAAACTGGAAATTGCAGGGAAAATATTATATCCAACAATTTCTATCTGTGACCCTACCTATCTGTATACGCTGCCGCCGCGTCAGACCGCAGCCGGAGTGGCAGATATATTATCCCATGCCATGGAACAGTATTTCCAGCCGACAGATGATGCCTATCTTACGGACCGGATCACGGAAAGTCTTATGAGGACTGTCATCCATTATGGTCCCATTGCGATGAAAGATCCGGAAAATTATGAGGCAAGAGCAAACATTATGTGGGCAGGTTCCCTTGGCCTTAATCACATTTTAACCGTTGGAAAAGGCGGTGCCTGGTCCTGCCATCCGATTGAACACGAGCTTTCTGCCTATTATGATATTACCCATGGCGAGGGACTTGCCATTGTGACACCGGCATGGATGCGCAGTGTTTTGTGTGACAAAACAGTGAAACGATTTGCCATGTTTGCAAAAAATGTCTGGGGAATTGAAGCAGATAATGAGAGAGAAGCCGCAGAAAAATCAATTGAAGCCCTGGAGCAGTTTTTCAAAAGCATGGGTCTCCCGTCCACCCTTAAGGAAGTGGGAATCGGCCCGGATAAATTTGAGGAGATGGCCCGGGAGGCAGTTCGCACAAGCGGGATTTCTACAAGATCATATTACCCTCTGAATGAAAAAGAGATTGTAAAAATTTATGAAGATTGTGCGGAGTAGTATTTTTATTTAGTACTTTTTTTCTCCATATTCCTGTGATAAAATAAATTTGTAATAAATAATTTACATAATATTAATAGATAATTAATATTAGCAGGAAAAATTGTGAGAAAAGGAGTAAGGAATGAAAAAAATACTGAGACAACGAAAGCGCATCCTGACATTACTTCTGACAGGAATATTGATTTTGGGTCTGTGCAGTCCGGTCTGTCTGCAGGCTGCGACAGACAATGGAGAGGAATATAAAGCCTTCTGGTTTTCATTTTATGATTACGAGGATTATCTTTCCAGATATAAGACACCAAGTGCCACTACATTTAAAAGTTATTTTAAAAAAGTGGTGAAAAAGGGAAAGAGTCTTGGCATGAATCGGATCATTGTACAGGTACGTCCGTTTTCTGATGCCATGTATAAATCTAAATATTTTCCATGGTCCAAATATATTTCCGGGAAACAGGGAAGATCTCCGGGCTTTGATCCTCTTGCCATTATGGTAAGCACCGCCCACAAACAGAATATGAAAATTGAGGCCTGGATCAATCCCTACCGCGTGACGACCGGTTCGGTGAATTACAAAAAGCTGGCAAAGAAAAATCCAGCCCGAAAATGGAGTCAGAGTAAAAAGACCAGAAGAAATGTATTGTCCTATGGCGGAAGTCTTTATTATAATCCAGCGAAACCGGAAGTAAGGAAGCTGATTGTAAACGGGGTAAAAGAAATCGTGCAAAATTATGAGGTGGATGGAATCCACATGGATGATTATTTTTATCCATCTTTTTCAAAAAGAAATGTAAACAAAGCTTTTGATGCAAAAGAGTATAAAGCCTCTTCCATGAAAAAAAGTGGAAAGAGTATTGTGACATTCCGAAGAAGACAGGTAAATACTCTGGTAAAGCAGATTCATGCAGCGGTAAAGTCGATAAATCCTAATGTGACATTTGGCATCAGCCCGGCGGGCAATATTGATAATCTGACCAGTAAGTACTCCTATTATGTAGATATTAACAGGTGGTTGAATTCTACAAAATATGTAGATTATATCTGCCCGCAGATTTACTGGGGATTTAAGCATCCTACAGCCAAATTTGACAAGGTGACAGACCGGTGGGTGAAGGCGGCAAAAAGCGGAAAAGTCAAGTTGTACATAGGAATCGCCGTTTACCGGGCGGGACATAATATCGGTTCCGGAAAAGCAGAAAAGAAAGAATGGAAAAAAGATTCCAATGTCCTGAAAAAACAGGTTCTTTATGCAAGATCAAAAAAATGTGACGGCTTTGCTTTCTTTGATTATCAGGATCTGGTAAGTCCGGTAAGTAAGAAGGCGGTAGAGAAATTACGGACCGTATTAAAATAATAAAAAACACCGGAAAGTATCCGGGGGATTTAATCCCCGGAATGCTTCCGGTGTTTTTTTATCTCGTTTTCTGAATTGTTTTTTGAAAGATCAGGCAGGAGGCAGCTGCTGTAATAAATTCTGTGATCCAGAAAGCATGCCAGACTCCGCTTGTTCCAAAGAAACGGCTTAATAGAAAAGCAATCGGGATAATAAGAAGAATAAAGCGGAGAAGAGAGACAAGGAGAGAGGCGGTTCCCTTTCCAAGGGCTTCGAGTGCTCCGCTTGATACCACAGAGACGGAGGAAACAAGGAAACCTGCACAGATAATGTGAAGGGCACTGCTTCCTGCCGTAACAGTAGCAGGATTTGACGTAAACATCTCTATAAACACATTCGGAATAAAAACACAGAGAGCTGTTCCTACTGCCATGATGAAAGCGGCAATCCCCAAGGCAACCCGGTAGATTTTTATGACCCGCTCCTTTTGTCCCGCACCGAAATTATAGCCCATCAAAGGACGCATTCCCTGAATCATTCCGTTTGCCGGAAGATAAAGGAAGGTCTGTAGTTTATAATATATGCCGAGAATAATAACACCGCTTTGGGAAATGGCAGCCAGTATGCCGTTGAGACAGGAAATCAGAACGGAAGGCAGAGCCATATTTAAGGTGGCAGGGATTCCGACTCCGTAAAGTTTTTTACAGGTAATTAGATCCGGACGAATCTTTCCAATATGAATTTTTACCGGCAGTTTTTTCTTTATGTAAAAGAACAGGTAAAGAGCAAGGGTAAAGCATTGTCCGATGCCTGTTGCCCAGGCAGCACCCCGGATGCCGAATGCCGGGACCGGTCCGGCTCCGAAAATCAGAATCGGATCCAGGATAATATTTAAAATACAGCCTCCCGTCATGCTTATCATGCTGATTACCATCATGCCCATCGCCTGAAAATATTTTTCAAAAGCGACTTCCAGCGTGATCACTGCACTGAAAATAAGTACAATGTTCGAATAATTAAGACCGAGGGAGATAAGCTTTGGATCGTCTGTAAATATTTTTAGGAAAAACGGCATGAATACAAAACCGAGAACACAGAGAATCATTCCGTGGACAATGGAGAGAAACATTCCCTGGGAAGCGGCATGGTCTGCTTTTTCCCTGGCATTTGCACCAAGGCAGAATGCAATCCGTACATTGATTCCAATTCCAAACCCAACGGCAATGGAATTTATGAGATTTTGTACAGGATAGACCAGGGAAAGGGCGGTCATGGCATCCTCACTGATTTTGGCAACAAATATGCTGTCAATAATATTATAAAGAGAATTTACCAGCATGGACAGCACCATGGGGGCTGCCATGGAAAGCAGGAGGGGAAGTATTGGTTTTTCTTTCATATAAGACTGATCCACAGTATTCATCCTTTCTTGTCTTTTTTGCAAAGTGATTTTTTCATGAAAAAAGACTATAGACTCCATCTGTTTGTAAATCAGAAACAGAAAAATCTATAGTCTTACTGGTTTGACAAATTATTTTATTCCGCAGTGTATTATAAAGAGAAAAAGGGCGCTTGTCAAGATATTTTAACTGCGTTATATCTGAGTTTTATGGTGTCCAAATAACGGATCATATGTTATATTTATATATATTATAACCTGTAAAGAGAAAAGAGGAGGAGTATTATGAAAAAGTTCTATGCTGTATTATTATCCATGCTGCTTTTTGTGTCTGCCCTGATTCCGGCTGTGGAGACAGAGGCTGCCGGAAAAAGCCTTGCGGCTTCAGAGAAGGCATTTTTTAAGGAAATGAAGCAGTTTGATTACAAAGGAATGAAACGTTATGTGAAAAAATGGGACAAGAGTGTATCAGATGTCGAGATGATGTATGCCTTGCCGAATGGCCGGAAATATTTTAAAAAATGTGGCAGCAAGATGCAGATTAAGATACTTTCCACGAAGGTAAAAGGGAAAAAAGCGGATGTTAAAGTGAAATTTCGTTATATGAATGGGGAAGATTTTATCATTAATTTCTATCAGGTTGTTCTGGATTATTTGATAAAAGGAAAGCTGGATTTAGAACATATGTCAGATCAGCAGATATTGAAGACATTTAATGCAATGCTCGGTCAGTCAATGAAAGGGGTAAAATACAAAAAATACCGGACACAGACTCTGACGATTCGCTTTGTGAAAACAAAATCCTGCTGGAAAATAGAAAAGGCATCCGGAAAATTAATTAATGTGATGCTGGCAAATTTTGAGACAAATATGGAGAAACTCGAGAAGGCAAAATAACCGGCATATTACCGGGATATGCACAGTGCCGCTGTTTCTTTTCAAAATCAGGAAATCCCCCTTGTTATTTTTTAATTCCTATAGTATTATTAGGAATTAGGAGGTAGGAAGTTATGATGATTTCGTCAAAAGGCCGGTATGCCCTTCGGGTAATGATTGATCTGGCTCAGAATAACAACGGGGAATTAATTCCTCTGAAAGAGATCGCGAACCGGCAGAATATCTCCATGAAGTATCTGGAGATGATTGTCAGTCTTCTTCACAAGGGAGGACTTCTGGTAAGTGGCCGGGGAAAAAAGGGCGGATATCGTCTCGCCAAAGATCCTTCCGAGTGCAGTATCGGTGCAATTTTAAAGCTTACGGAACGTACTTTATCTCCCGTAAACTGCATTGAGGGCGGTATGGTCAACTGTGAGAAAGCGGGAGGCTGTATCACGCTTCCCATGTGGCAGAAGCTGGATGGGATGATCGATGAATATCTGGAAAATGTCAGCCTGGAAGATTTACTGAAAGGAAAAGTGTAAAGAAAATAATTTCCGGTATCCTGCCTGTCTGGGAAAATGACAGAAAACAGGATATCGGAAATTTTTGTGGGAAAATGCTATTGACAGACCTGTGGAAAGGATATATAATCCTATAAAAAAGATAGGATTTAAAAATAGAAAGAAGAGGGTGAATTCATGTATATTTATGCAGATAATGCGGCAACTACAAAGATGAGTCCCGTTGCAATAGATGCCATGACAAAATGTATGAATGAGGTATACGGAAATCCGTCAAGCCTTCATTCCATCGGTCAGAAGGCAGCAGAAGTGCTGCAGAAGGCCAGAGAGGATGTGGCAGAGGTACTGGGAGCAGATTTTAATGAGATTTATTTTACATCCGGGGGAAGTGAGGCAGATAATCAGGCAATTCGTTCCGCTGCACTTTTCGGTGCAAGAAAGGGAAAGAAACATCTGATTTCCACGAAAATTGAACATCATGCCGTCCTTCATACTCTCAATAAGCTTGAGAAGGAAGGTTTTGAAGTGACCTTACTTGATGTAGGGGAAAACGGTATTGTGGATCCTGCTGATGTGGAGAAAGCAATCCGTGAAGATACCGCATTAGTAACGATTATGTATGCGAATAATGAGATTGGTTCTCTTCAGCCGATTAATGAGATTGCACAGATCTGTAAAGAGAAGAAAGTAACTTTCCATACCGATGCTGTTCAGGCAGTCGGTCATGTTCCGATTAACGTCCATGAGCAGAAGATTGATATGCTGTCTCTTTCCGGACATAAATTTCATGGACCGAAAGGCGTTGGGGTTCTCTATGTAAGGAAGGGTGTTCCGCTGCTCAACCTGATTGAGGGTGGTGCCCAGGAGAGAGGAAGAAGAGCCGGCACGGAGAATATTCCGGCCATCGTTGGTATGGCGGCCGCATTAAAGGATGCAGTGGCAAATATGGAAAAAGTTTCTCCTAAGGTAACTGCAATGAGAGACAGACTGATCGAGGGCCTTTCTCAGATTCCTCATTCCCGTCTGAATGGAGATCCGGTGAAGAGACTTCCGGGCAATGTGAATTTCTGTTTTGAGGGAATTGAGGGGGAATCCCTGTTATTATTACTCGATGAGAAGGGAATTGCAGCTTCATCCGGAAGTGCATGCACGTCCGGTTCCCTGGATCCGAGCCACGTTTTACTGGCAATCGGACTTCCTCATGAAGTGGCACATGGTTCCTTACGCCTTACTTTGTGTGAGGAAAATACACCGGAGCAGGTGGAATATATGATCAAAGAAATTCCGGGAATTGTTTCCTATCTGAGAAACATTTCACCGGTTTGGGAAGAGCTTGAGAAGGGAGAAAGAAAACATGTTATATAGTGAAAAAGTAATGGATCATTTCCGCAATCCGAGAAATCTTGGAAAGATGGAGGATGCAGACGGGATCGGTGAAGTTGGTAATGCAAAATGTGGTGATATCATGAAGATGTATATCAAGGTAAAAGACGGAATTATTGAAGATGTTAAATTCAATACATTTGGTTGTGGTTCCGCGATTGCCAGCAGTTCCATGGCGACGGAGATGATTAAAGGTAAACCGATTGACGAGGCACTGGAATTATCCAATAAGGCGGTTGTGGAAGCCTTAGACGGACTGCCAACTCACAAGATTCACTGCTCCGTACTTGCAGAAGAAGCAGTGAAAGCCGCAGTAAAGGATTACTATGATAAAAACGGAATTGAGTACGATGAGGCTAAATTTGCGCCGGGTGCCTGTCCGACCTGCGGAGACGAACATTAAAATAAGAACAGGGTTAAGAGAAGAATGCCGCACAGATGAGAAAATCATCCGTGCGGTATTTTGTTTTCAGGAGAAGGGAAAATAGTACTTTTTTCGTATCTTCTCATATTTAGTATTATATCAATGTTGTGACAATAAAACAACTGATTCGATATGCACCGTGAAAGGAAACATATCAACGGGCTGTATTTTTCTCGTGTGGTAACCGTTTCCTTCCAGATAATTTAAATCTCTCGCTAATGTTTCCGGATTACACGAGATATAAACAATTCTCTCCGGACGAAGGCGAAGCAGGGAATTGAGAAATTTTCTGTCACTTCCGCTTCGTGGAGGGTCCATGAAAACTACATCGGCCTTTTCTTTTCTTTCTGCCATCTTTTCCATAAAGATACCGGCGTCGTCATTAAAAAAACGAATATTTTTAATATTATTTCTTTTTGCATTTGCTATGGCATCCCGGACTGCCTCTTTGTTGAGCTCGACGGAAATGACTTCTCCGGCATGGTCGCTTGCCACCATTCCGATCGTTCCGATTCCGCTGTATGCATCGATGATTCGTTCTTTTCCCGTAAGGCACGCAAAATCCATTGCCGTGTTGTACAGGATTTCAGTTTGCACCGGATTGATCTGGTAAAAGGATTTCGGAGAAATGCGAAAAGTTTTTCCACAGAGAACATCTTCGATGAAACCTTTTCCATACAAAACCTGCTGCTTTTCTCCTAGAATCATGCTCGTATTCCGATGATTGACATTTGCCACGATAGTCGTAATTTCCGGATGTTCTTTTCTGAGCGCTTTTACAAAGTTGTTTTTTGAAGGAAATACCGGGGAAGCGGTCACTAAAACAACCATAATCTGGCCCGTGTGATAACCCGTACGTACCAGAATGTGCCGAAGAAATCCATAACCGGTATCTTCATTATAGGGTTTCATTTTAAAAGATTTCATCAGGCGGGTTATGGTGTTCATGATTGCATCCGCCTGTTCATTTTCAATCAGGCAGGAATCCACCCGGATGGCCCGGTGACTGTTGTTTTCGTAGATTCCGGTAAAACAGTTTCCCCTCCGGTCTCCGGCAACGACACCGTGAACTTTATTGCGGTAATGCCATGGATCGTTCATGCCGATCACAGGGAGGACTTTTCCGAATTGATTTAGTAGTTTTTCCGTGTTTTCCTGTTTGATTTGAAGCTGTTCCTTGTAAGGAATATGAATAAACTGGCAACCGCCACATTTTTTTTCGTATGGACATCTATGATTCATAAATAATCTCCAATCTGTTATGATGTGTCTTATTATATCATAAATCGAAAGGATTAAATAGTAACCTGTTGTTGCTCTTTCTGTTTCTGGTAATTGATTTCGCCAGAAAATTTTGGTATTATAAAATTTATGGAATAAGAAAAAGAAAGAAAAGGCCAGGGAAAAATATGACGAAGTATTTTGTAAAAAAACCGTATTTTGTAGTAGTAGCCGTAGTAATCGTACTGGTAATCGGAATGGTAAGTCTTGGTGACATGCAGACGGATCTTCTGCCGGAACTGGAACTGCCATACATGGCGGTGGTTACAACAGAGGTGGGAGCTTCTCCGGAAAAAGTGGAGAAAGATGTGGTTGAGCCGCTGGAAAGCACTCTGGGGACCGTAAATGGCGTGGAGAAGATTGCAAGTACTTCTTCTAATAACTATGGAATGGTAATGATTCAGTTTGCAGAGGATACCAATATGGAAGCGGCTCTTGTCCGGGTGTCAAAGGCGACGAACTCCATTGATCTGCCGGAGGGATGTGGTACGCCGAATATCATGGAGTTAAGTGCCGATATGATGGCGACCATGTATGCCAGTGTAAATTATGACGAAAAGGACATAAAGGAGCTTTCCACTTTTACCAAAAAAGTGGTGAAACCATATCTGGAAAGACAGGAGGGTGTTGCCAGTGTGTCGGCCAACGGCCTCGTGGAAGACCATGTGGAGATTCGCCTGAATGAAGAGAAAATTGATAAGATCAATGATAAAATTCTCGGTAATGCCAATGAGAAACTGATAGAGGCGGGAAAGAAGATCAGTGATGCCCGGGCTTCTCTTACTGAAAGTAAGGAAAAGCTTGAGGAGCAGGAAGGAAAGCTTAGCCAGTCGCAGAAAGATACCAATAAAAAAATCGGGGATGCGGCTACTCAGATTTCCAAAGCACAGGCGCAGAAGGCGGCTTATGAGGCTCAGCTCAACAGTCTCGAGGCCAATAAGAGTGCATTAGAAGCAGAGAAAAAAGCTTATAAAGACAACAAACTGGAAGATACATACACCTCTATCAATACTATGTTTGGAAGTCTGAACAGCTCCATGGGCGAGTTTGCCAGGCAGGCGGGAATAAACATTCCGTCTTCTGTGAAAGATGCGCTGGATCATCCGGATGATTTTGATGCGTTTGTTACGTGGATGAAGCAGAATGGCTATAAAGATCAGGTGGCAAACTTGAGCCTGGATTCTTTGAAACAGGTTTATAATGCGGTGGAAGTCCGCCTTCCGAAAATTGATTCAGAATTATCCACACTGGAAAACCAGATCACTGTTCAAAAGGCAATCATTAAAAAACTGAATGAGCAGATGAAGGGAATGGATGAGAAGCAGTCTCAGGTGATTGCCGGCGGCTATACGGCAGCAGCGGGATTTGGTGCCGGACAGGCACAGATTGCTTCCGGTAAAAGCCAGATGGAATCTGCACAGAGTAATCTGGATGATGCCGAAAAACAGCTGGATGATTCGAAAAAGGCTACGCAGGAGAGTGCGAATATTAACTCTCTTCTGAGTCTGGACACTCTTTCTACGATTATTTCTGCTCAGAATTTTTCCATGCCGGC
>JALFIK010000146.1 GCA_022776205.1 Eubacterium sp. | reverse complement strand
AGGATAATAAGAGAGTATCACAGTCATAATGAACTTCTGTTCCAGGAATTGGTTTTTTGTCCGGTCCGACTTCGGCAATTACCACACCTGTCAGTCTGTCTTTTCCTTCAATATCAATTACGGTATGGCTTAAGAGTAACGGAATATCATAGTCGTTCAGACACTGTACGATATTTCTCTTTAAACCACCGGAGTAAGGCATAACTTCTGCAACTACCTTAACGTCTGCACCTTCAAAAGTCATACGTCTTGCCATGATCAGTCCGATATCTCCGGATCCTAAGATGACAACTTTCTTACCCGGCATAAATCCTTCCATGTTGACAAGTCTCTGTGCGGTACCTGCGGAATAGATACCTGCCGGACGGTAACCAGGAATGTTCAGGGCTCCACGCGGTCTCTCACGGCATCCCATGGCAAGGATTACTGCCTTGGCCTGATACATTACGATACCTTCTTCACGGTTCATAACTGTGACAACTTTCTCCTTGGAAATGTCACAAACCATCGTATGTAATTTATATTCAATATTTAATTCTGCAGCCTGATCAATAAAACGGGAAGCATATTCCGGACCGGTAAGTTCTTCTTTAAATGTATGAAGACCAAATCCATTATGGATACACTGATTTAAAATACCACCAAGCTGATTATCTCTCTCAATAATTAAAATACTGTCGATTCCCTCTTTTTTAGCAGCGATTGCAGCAGCTAAACCGGCAGGACCTCCACCTACGATTACGACATCATAAGATTTCATAATATATTCCTCACTTTCCCTAATCCTAGTCTTCTTTAATTTTTCCTACTAACAGTTTGGAGTCTCCACCTTTCTTGGTGATTTCCGTCATAGGAATTCCAAGTTCTCTGGAAAGGATCTCCATTGTACGAGGAGTACAGAAGCCAGCCTGGCAGCGTCCCATACCTGCACGGGTTCTGCGCTTAACTCCGTCCATGGTTCTTGCACCAATTGGGCGGTTGATCGCATCCATAATCTCACCTTCTGTGATCATTTCGCAACGGCATACAATGTTACCATATTCCGGTTTTTCCTTAATAAGTGCGTTCTTTTCTTCAAGGGAAAGGTCTGCCATATGAATGACATCTTTACGTTTTGCGATGAAGTTTTCTTTTGCAGGAAAATGATATTTCTCCTGAATCTGTCCGGCAATTCTTTCTGCGATGGCAGGAGAACTTGTAAGACCAGGAGACTCGATACCAAGGGCATCAAAGAATCCAGGAGCATCCTTTGCTTCCTCAATGATAAATTCATGTTCCGGTAAATGAGCACGAAGACCTGCAAAGGAGGTAATTACCTTGTTCATAGGCAGTTTTGTTCTTGTAAGGTAGCTGTTTTGTGCCTTATAAGCCAGATCATCAAGAATTTCCTGTGTGGTGTTCACCGCATCTTTATCATCAAGATCTGTAGCAGAAGGTCCTACAAACATATTTCCGTGGATAGTCGGAGCACAGAGGATTCCTTTACCCATCTTGCCAGGCAGAGGGAATACTGTTGCAGAGAAATAATCTCCCATTTCTTTATCCAGAAGAAGATACTCGCCCCGACGAGGAATGATATGTTTCTTATCTTCACTTACCATGTTGTGGAATGTATCAGAATATACACCTGCTGCATTGACAACAATCTTTGTCTCAAAGGTTCCTTTATTTGTGACAACTTCAAAATATCCGTCATGTTTGATAATGTTTTCCACTTTCGTTTCAAATTTAAATTCACAACCGTTCATTGCCGCATTCTCACCCATCGCAATGGCAAGACCCCAAGGACAGATGATGCCGCCGGTTGGAACGTATAATGCTGCAACCGTATTATCTGTAAGATTTGGCTCCATGGCAAGAGCTTCTTCCTTACCAATGATACGGCATCCAGGAACACCATTCTCTTTTGCCTGCTCTAAGAGGACATCCAATTTGCCTCTCTCTTCCGGTACAGTGCAGACAATCAGGGAACCGTTCTTCTTGATCGGGTAATCAAGATCCTCTGCCAGTTCATATAAAAGCTGATTACCTCTTACATTCATCTCAGCCATAAGAGTTCCCGGTTTACAGTCATAACCTCCATGGACAATACCGCTGTTTGCTTTGGATGTTCCAGATGCAACGTCATCGCCTTTTTCAATAACGCACATATTTACCTGATACTTAGACAGCTCTCTGGCAGTACAAGTACCAGTTACACCGGCACCAATTACAATAATGTCATACATATCTTCTCATACCTCCATTTGTTTTGCCCGCATGATAAAAACCATGCATTCCTTCCCTGCATATCTGCATAACAAATTACCGGAATATATCAGATTTACGAAAGTTTTGTTCTTCTTCGGATACATTCCGATAATATTACACAAATTTTATGGTTTTTATCACCCGTTTCTATATGTATATATTACAACACTTTCTTACTTCTGTAAATTATACATTTTTTGCAATGTGCTTAATTTTTCTGTCTTCTTTTGTCATAATAAATCAAAATGACAAAAGATATCCACCCTGCCGTCGAAAGAAGCAGTCCTGTCTTTAACCCCGGCGTTCGATATTTTAAGACAATTTTATGTTCACCCTTTTGGAGAGGCAGTGCCATAAACATGGTATTTGCTTCTAGAAGTTTTGTTTCTTTCCCATCAACCGTGGCAGTCCAGCCTTTGGAATAAGGAATGGAAAGACACAGGATTTTTTGCTGCTCAAGGGAAATATCCCCGCTAATTTTATTGGTTTCCATTTTTACATTTTCAAGGACGTCTTCCTTAAGAGCATTGACTTTCATTTCGTAATTGTCAAGCGGCTGTGAATACACCGATAAATGATCAAAAGAATAAATACCCGGCGTTTCAAATATTATTTTTATCTGTCTTTCTCCCGGGCTATCCCATCCGGTATTAAAAATAAAATTGTGCCGTCCCGCATACCATCTGTTTGATTTACCCATATATTTTATTTCCTGTTGATGAATGATACCATTTGTATTACTATATTCAACCGAAATTTTTCCAATAGAATTTTTTCTCTTTTTGGCCCCCCTGACTTTTTCCGATACTTCATTATTTAACTTCATGTTTCCAATTCGGAAATAGGATTCACAGTTTTTCTCACTTTGGAAGGTCAGGGTTATTGAGGCATTCTTCTTAACAACATATACCTTTCCCTGTTTTTCAATTCCATTATCACACTCTAACTTATATGAAATTTGCTTTCCCGTTTTTTCCATCGATGTCTTTTCATATCCGGCAAGATTGTCACGAAGCACGACGCCCTCAATCATGGCATTTTGTCTTTGTTCCGGAGAGCATTTCTCATACTCTTCTTCTAATATATAATTCTTATAGGTAAAGCCCAGCGGAAGCGGATTTTTATTCTTGTAAATATCAT
The DNA here is from genome assembly GCA_022776205.1 of Eubacterium sp. Taxonomy (GTDB): domain Bacteria; phylum Bacillota; class Clostridia; order Lachnospirales; family Lachnospiraceae; genus Anaerobutyricum. Next base: position 4,097 of record JALFIK010000146.1, on the reverse strand, counting down.
ATTTGTTTTTTCCGCCTTTTACCTGTGTTTTTTCATATCCATACGGGACGACTTCATTGGAATTCTTTGGAATTACATAATATTTCACCCCGGCAATCGCATCGAGAACAGTACGTCCATCCAGATTTCGCATTTTAAAACTACTCGTCTCCGGTATATCCTGCTGTACCATGAACCTGGTCAGATTTCCCGATGTCAGACTCCAATAGGAAGACGTACTGTAAAGGCCGCTCAACAAAGTAGAATTTCTTTCAATACAATCGTACGAGCCGGAATATCTCCAGAAAGAATTGGTATCTCCCAACGCAGCTTCTTTGACTTCCCTATCAATCTTCAGACCGTTTGGGATTTTTACTTCATCAATTTTTTTATATTCAGAAATCATATTATTTTTGCTTGGAGAATACCATACTCTGGCATTAATCCATATATTGGTAAGAGCAAATGCAAGAATGCACAGAAGTATGACCGGACGAAGCTTTTTTTCCTTGTCTGCAGTGATTACTTTCTTTTTTACAAGACAATACAGGAATAACACCGCTAATTCCGCAAAAGCAAGAATAACAGATAACTGAATGTTTCTTTCTCCAAGACTGATTCCCGGATCATTTGTAAAGAGTAGATATGCAAACACCGCAAATGCGGCAATAACAAGCTGCCATATTTTTATAGATGAAATATCTTCAAAAACTGTCACAACAATATAGGATAAAAGTAACCCATATCCAAACATCCATCGATTTGAGGCATAAGAAAATCCATTGAGCACATGACCTGCATAGGGTAACATCAAAAATAATGTTAAAATCAGCAGACCTGCCTTTAATGATCGATTCCCCTTTTTCAGCAAAAATATTATGACCGCGATCATAACAACAGCACTAAAGCACAAAACCGTATGCCGCGGTATGATCTGGGCACTGATCAGGCCTCTCGAAAGCTGTCTGAAATATGCTTTTCCATAGGACAGGGGCAGTGACTGACCGACCTGGGTTCTCTCAGTGCCGACAAAAAATAGTATAACCGGAAGAAAAAGAACCGCACTCATGGCAAGACCGATAACAGAACGCAAAAATAAACGTCCAACCGACTTCATTGCCATTTTCATATCATTCTTTTTATAAAGAGTGAAAAAGCGAATTACCACATATAATACAGTAAGCGCCACGATCATGTAGAAAAAATAGAAATTGCTCAAGGAGCAGATACATACCATCAGGGAAAACAGTCCGCCTTTTTTTTCCTGAAACACTCTCTCCACTCCTATAAGCAGTAATGGAAAGAACATTAGAGGATTCAGAAAATACGGATGATGCATTCCAAATACAAAAACATAGCCCCAGAACATGTAACAAAAAGAGCCAATCATTACTGCGACTTTGTTCTTTTTTTCCATATAAAAACAAAAAGTTGAAAAGGCAATACCAATACAGTATATGCGCACAAGAACCATAATGCTGTAAAATATTCCAATCCACGCATCCGGGACAAACACAGATAAAAGATTAAACGGGTCTCCCACGACATAATAATGAAGTGTCGTAAGAATATCACTTCCAAAACCTATACATGCACTCCACTGCGGAACAACCAGCTTATGATCATATATCAGACTTTTTGCAATATCCTGCAACCAGTTCGAATAAAACGTCAGTGCTTTCGTGTGCTGTGTCCACCCGTCCACCTTCCACACAAAGGATAAATCCGAACTGAAAAAATAGTGAAATACCATATAGCACATTACAAGAAACAGAATTGTATATGTAGCAAAGTAAATAAATTTTTCTTTTCTTTCGTTGAGTTTCCCTGTCATCTTTATATCCTTTCTCATTATTTAATCCATACATTCATTTTGTATTATATAATAATCCATACAATTAAAAAAGCCCCATTTGCCAATTTATAAAATTAGCAAATGGGACTATAAAAATCATTTTATTCTGTTAAGAATCCAGTGTACTGACGTACCAGTGTCTGTGACTCAATCTGTTTCATCGTCTCTAATACAACACCGGTAATAATGATAATGGATGTTCCGCCAAAGGAAACATTCGCTCCGAATACTCCATTGAAGAAAATAGGAATCGTAGCGACAATACAAAGTCCGATCGCACCGATAAATATTATATAATTTAAAATATTTGACAGGTAATCAACTGTTGTTTTTCCCGGACGAATTCCAGGAATATACCCACCCTGTTTCTTCATATTATTTGAAATTTCTAATGGATTAAACGTAATCGAAGTATAAAAATAAGCAAATAATACATTAAGAAGCAGATATACAACAAGACCAACAGACCAGTTCCAGTGATCCGGATTGCACCAGTTCGACTGATTTAATGCATTGAATATAAATCCCGGCACCCCTTTCGGATCAGCACCCACCAGCTGCTTGATAACCAGAGGAAACTGAAGAAGGGATGAGGAAAAGATGATTGGCATAACGTTTGCAGTGTTTACCTTAATCGGTAATGTGGAACCAACACCACCAACCTGGCTTCCGGCCTGTATCTTTCTTGAATACTGTACCGGAATTCTTCTCTCCCCGTCATTAAGGATGATTGTAAGAATAATCGTACCTATTATTACTACAAAAATAATCACACCGGCAATAATAACATTGCTGATCTGCTTTGCTTCCATGAATTTCTCATAAAGTCTGTACAAATCACTTGGCATGCGGGATACGATATTACAAAGAAGGATAATGGAAATACCATTTCCGACGCCCTTATCTGTAATCTGCTCACCGAGCCACATAACAAAGACCGATCCTGCTGTAAGGCAGACGATCATTTCCGCCACCATCAGTGCATTATAGTTTGCAAGAAGGCCCTGCTTTCCAAAGCCAATTGCAAGTCCTGCACTCTCGAGAACAGAAAGACCAAGCGTCACAAATCTTGTGATATTGTTGATCTTCTTTCGTCCGTCCTCGCCATCACGATACAGCTCTTCAAGTGGCGGAATCGCAATGGTAAGAAGCTGTATGATGATGGATGCAGTGATATATGGTGTTACGTTTAACGCAAACAGTGACATTGATTCAAATGAACCGCCAGTAAAGGAATTCAGAAGATTGAAAGAGTCTCCCAGTAATGAGTTTAAGTACTGGCTGATCGTATCTGTATCAATTCCCGGAATCGGAAGCTGACTACCCAACCGGCAAATTACCAAAACGAACAACGTAAAGAGAAGCCTCTTTCTAATATCCTTCACTTTCAGAGCGTTTCTGAGAGTTTCGAACATTAAATCACCTCAGCTTTTCCGCCAGCTGCCTCAATCTTTTCAACAGCACCCTTGGAGAATGCGTTTACTTTAACTGTAAGCTTCTTGCTTAACTCTCCGTTTCCAAGAATTTTTACCCCATCAAATGAGTTTTTTACTAAACCATTTTCAATTAATGTCTCTACTGTTACAACGCTGTCTGTATCAAATCTTTCCAACTCGGAAACATTGATGGCAACGATTTTCTTTGTGTTGATGCAGGTGAAGCCTCTTTTAGGAAGTCTTCTGTATAAAGGCATCTGTCCACCTTCAAAACCTACACGGACTTTTCCGCCGGAACGGGATTTCTGTCCTTTCTGTCCTCTTCCTGCTGTTTTTCCGTTTCCTGAACCATGTCCACGGCCCACACGGAAAGAATCACTGTGTTTTGAACCTGCAGCAGGATGTAAATTAGATAAATTCATTTACGGGCACCTCCTTATCTGCAATTAAATTTCTTCAACTTTTACCAGATGTCTTACATGCCAGATCATACCACGAACAGCATCGTTGTCAGGCATTTCAACAGTCTTGTTTACTTTTTTAAGTCCTAATGCTGCTACAGTTGCTCTCTGTTTGGGAATAGCACCGATTGGAGACTTAACTAATGTGATTTTTAATTTATCTGCCATCTTTTCTTCCTCCTTTTACAGCTCATCAACTGATTTGCCACGAAGTCTTGCAACCTCTTCCGGAGTCTTAATCTTTTTAAGACCTTCGATTGTAGCAAGTACAACGTTTTGTTTATTGTTAGAACCTAATGCTTTGGAACGGATATTCTTATATCCGGCAAGTTCAAGAACTGCACGGGATGGACCACCGGCGATGAT
>JALFIK010000143.1 GCA_022776205.1 Eubacterium sp. | reverse complement strand
TATTTTCCGACAAATCATTCATACTCCGGGAATGTTTCTCCAAAAAAGAAATACAGGGGGGATTGGCCCATCCCCATTGGCTTCCTCCCCCCTGCGACTACTGCTTTCCTGTGATAAGTATAGATTGAAAATTAATAACTGTTGTTGTCTAGTTTCCAGCCGTCCCCGGCATCCCAGGTCGCCCAGTGTTTTCCATCCTGGTAACCAAAAGCTGTCACCTGCCCTGTCGTACCATCTACCACATATTCTGCTTTTTTTCCGCTTCCTTTACCCGTAATATAAATTTCACCCTTTTTTTCTGCTTCCACACCACCAAATTTTACTTTCTGCGGTGCTCCTCCTGCTGCAATATACGCATCGCCCACTTCCACCTGGATTTCTGTCAGCATACTTGCTGCCGCATTTTTGGTACCGGCTTCTGAGGCCTGTTTGGTATACTTAATTACATTTGGGATCATGACTGCCGCAAGGACAAGGATGATCACGATTACAACGATTAACTCCACAAGAGTAAATCCCTTTTTACTGGATACACGGTCTTTTAATTTCTTAAACATCTCTTTCTTCCTTTCTCTCTTAAAAATGTTTCTGCTTTCTCATCCCGAAAGGGGAACGGAAATCATAACGATCTGCTCCATCTCTTCATCCTGCATCTTAAAATAACCTTCTTCCCGGTCAAGTATTTCCCGCATCAAGGAGGAATAGCGGAAATCCTTCTCCTTAAGGTTTCCCTCGCAGGAACAGATAATCTTTACAAAAATTCTGTTCTGCTCTTCCATGCTTCTGATTTTGATATAACGATTCCGGGGCGGAGCTGCCGTTTTACAGATATGAAAAGCTCTTGCGATTGTCATTTTCAGTAATTTACAAAACCAGGTTTCATACTGTCCTTTGTAAAAACCGGTGCTGTCAATCATCAGACGGATTTTCTCATCCTCTGCCTGCCGCACACAGTCATTGAGCATATCATTCATTACTCTGCAGGATGTAAAAGTACGGACTGGCGTGCTGCCGGATGCAGGCTCCACTGGTCTGGCGGTCATCGGAAATCCTCCTTTCTTCTTCAACCTGTCTGTATTATAACGAAAAAGAAGAAAAAAGTACGGAGAGGGTAGAATTTAGCAATAATATATGCATTTTTAACAAAGAAAGGAATGTTTCTGGTTTATATCTTTGAAAACATATATTGATAATAGGCCTCTTTGGCTTCTTTCTGATATTTCCTGGAAATGGGAACCGTAAAATATTCCAAAGTAAATTCTCCGGACACCATCTCATCCACAAAATAGAGATTCACCAGATAGCTCTGGTGACAGCGGACGAAATTCGGTCCGGAAAGCTGACTCTGCACCTGACTTAATTTCTGATGGCTGATCTTTTCCGTTCCGTCTTCAAGATGAATCCGGATATCCCGGTTGTCACTCTCAACAAATAAAATATTCCGGGAAAAAATCCGACACCATTTTCCTCCCTTTTCTTTAATCATAATGGAGGCACGCCGTTCAAAATTTGTTTCCCGGTTGAAAAATTTAATACAGTTTTGTAATTCCCTGGCATCAAAAGGATAGACCAGGTATCCCGTTGCAAAAACACGGAATGCCCTGGCATAATACTCCTCACTTTTCGTGATAAACACCAAACCGACCTTCCCATTGTTTCTTCGAACACAAGCAGCAAAATCCAGACCGTCTCCTTCCTGTCGGAAGGTTGTATTAAGGAGTATCATGTCAAAAGATGAACTGTTTTCATCCAGATTTTCTTTGAGATCGTCCAGATTACGAAATTCACAGACCGATATATCCTCCTCCATACTGTCCACTGCCGCTCTGATATAATTACGCTCTTCTGTTTCTTTTTCACATATCGCCAGACGAAACATCTGTATCATTCCTCCTGCGTTATTTAGTAAAATGATATTCTTTTGAAAGAATCTCAAACTGCTCTTTTAGTCCCGGGGTTACATATACCTGCTTTTCTTTATCAATAAACACCCCGTCGGCACCGTAATCTTCCAGTAACTGCATCCCTTTTTCTTTTCCGAGAACGAAGCAGGCGGTTGATAATCCGTCAGACAAAAGGCCGTCTGTCTCTTCTCCCTTCGCACAGACAACCGTCACGGAGTGCAGATTGCTTTCTGCCGGATACCCGGTAGCGGGATCTAAGATATGATGATATTTTTTCCCATTCTCCACAAAATACTTTTCATAATCACCGGAAGTAGAAATACAGGCGGTGCCGGAAAGATGAAGAACCCCCATAGAAGAATCCATTTCTCCGTCCGGAGCACGAACGGCCACTTTCCAGTCCTGTCCTCCTTCTTTTTCTCCGTAGACAAGTATACTGCCCCCCACGGAAATCACCGCACCCTGCACACTCTTTTGTGTTTTTAGATAATCTCTTACCACATCACAGCCGATTCCCTTACCGACTGCTCCCAGATCCAGGGTCGCCCCGTCTTTTATCCGAATTTCGTTGTTTTTAATCTTAATATTTTCATATCCGATCTTTTCCAAAGCCACGGCAATCTTTTTTTCCGGAGGGACCTTCGGATGATCCCCTTCAATATTCCATAATCTGGTAAGTTCTCCGATTGTGGGGTCAAAAGCACCTTCACTTTTTTTTGCCAGATTGAGAGAACAGGATGCCCAGGTGGAAAAATCCGGATTCATCTCATAGGTTGTCCCCACAGAGGCACTCTGATTGACTTTCGATACTTCACTGTCTTTCACACGCCAGGAAAGTTTTTTCTTTTCCAGTTCCGAAAGCCTGTCTTTGATTTCCCCGGTCAGATCTTTTTGTGCATATAATTTTTCCGACAGCACCGTGTCCATGACAAAATCTGTCCGGGTGTATTCTTCCGGCTTTTTCTTCCCGGCAGTGCAGGCAGAAATGAGAACTATCATGCTGCAAATACCCATCAGGCTGATCCATCTTTTTATGAAAATTTTTGTTTTCATCTCTTCTCCTCCCGCTGCTTTTAATAAAAATACTGTCTGATCACGGGACTTAACCGCCGAATCAGGATTCCGCTTAAAATTCCAACGAGAATACCGGCAGCAAGACCGGACAGAATCAGTATCGGAAGGTAATAATACAAGGCCTTTGTCTCCAGTACGACCATGGCCACAAGAATCTGACCCACATTATGAAAAACGCCACCCGCCACACTGACTCCCACACAGGAAAACTTTCCTGTTTTCTTCAAAATGGTCATAACAAGGATGCTTAATGCCGCTCCGGCCGCACTGTAAATGATGGCAAATCCGTTTCCGAACAAAAATCCCGAAAGTAAAATTCGAAGAGCACTGACGATGACTGATGCACGAAGTCCCAGCACATAAAGAAGAATCATCGTAACGATATTTGCAAGTCCCAGTTTAACCCCCGGAATTCCAGGATTGACCGGAATCAGCTGTTCTACATAACCTGCCACGAGGGCAAGGGCAAGAAACATACCATAAAGAGCTGTTTTTTTTGCCGTCATACTCCCTCCTTACTTCTTCTCCCACCGGCCGGATGCGCCACATGGGAGAACAAGCCCGCTGGCACTGACCGGAAGTCCGATCTCATCGGCCGTCACCACACCACCGTGTTTCTTTTCGATGGCACTGCCAAGCATGTAGGAAAGCACCGCCGGCTGGAGTCCCGTTGTATAAGAATTCACCAGGAAAAAGAGGGGATCGTCACTTAACAGTTTCTCGCACAACTGAATGAGCGGATATATTTTCTCCTCGATTTTCCAAATCTCTCCCTTCGGACCACGCCCGTAAGAAGGCGGATCCATGATAATTCCATCATAATGATTCCCCCGGCGGATCTCCCTTTCCACAAATTTCACACAGTCATCCACCAGCCAGCGTACGGGTGCTTTTTCAAGGCCGGAAGCCTGTGCATTTTCCCTTGCCCAGGTAACCATTCCCTTTGAAGCATCCACATGTACCACACTCGCACCGGCCGCTGCCGCGGCAAGGGTCGCTCCTCCTGTATAGGCAAACAGATTCAAGACTTTCACCGGCCGGCCAGCTTTTTTTATCTTTTCCGAAAACCAGTCCCAGTTTACCGCCTGTTCCGGAAAAAGGCCCGTATGTTTAAAACTGAAAGGCTTTAAATGAAACGTAATATTTTTATAATGAATGTTCCACTGCTCCGGAAGATCAAAAAACTCCCACTCGCCGCCTCCTCTGCTGCTACGATGATAATGGGCATTTAGTTTTCTCCAGCGCCTGTCTTCTCTTTTTGTATCCCAGATTACCTGAGGATCCGGACGAAGGAGGATGTATTTCCCCCACCGTTCCAGTTTTTCTCCTCTGCTGCAGTCAATTACTTCATATTCTTTCCAGTCTCTGGCTAACCACATAGTTTCTCCTTATATCTATTCCACTTTAACCAAAATTTTTATATTTCTTCTCTTGATTTTAATATTATTTTATAAAATCGTCAACGAAATCTCCGACTTTCCTTCATTTATTTTTTTTCATCTTCTCTTTCTCTTTTTTTAGAAAATCAATGACCCGCAACGCCTCTTCTTCTGTAATTCCTCCCGGAGAATAGACCGCCTTTTGTCGAAGAGCCATGCAATGACGAAATGCTTTTGTATCAAGAGTTTTATCCCCTTCCCGAAGGCATTTTTCCAGGGTACGTACCCGGTTATCCACCGGATTTCTGCCATTTTCTCCAAGAGTTTTCCACAGGGCATCCATATAGAGCTCTACCGCCCGGTCATACTGTGCATTTTGCATAAATTTCTTTCCCTTAATTTCCAGAATCTCTTCCTTAATTTTCTCCCGGAAAAGGAACAGAATGATACTAAGTAACAGACATAACAGGAGAAGGATTCCCAGGACTTTTCTTTTGTTCCCGGCATCATTTTTCTCTGTTTCTTTCTGCCGGCTCCGGGATTTTTTCTCCTCCTTCTGAGCATTTTCCCCGGTTTCCTGCTCTGTTTTCCCGATCTTTTTCTCCGCTTCTTTCTCTTCCTTTTCCAATGGTTCCTCCGAAACCTGGGCATTACTTACGATCGCCTCTTCTTTTGTGGCATAATATGGTGCCCCCATAACCTGGTCGTATTCCGGAACTACTTCAACAGGAATCCATCCGGCTCCTTCAAAATAAACTTCCGGCCAGGCGTGAGCATACCGGTTTGTGATGTCAACTTCTCCGGAATTTCCGGAATTTTCTAATGTCTTTGGCGTAAGAATATAGCCTTCTGCATACCGGGCCGGCAAACCGTAATAACGAAAAAGAAGGACGGCTGCCGCCGCATACTGCACATCGAATCCTTCTTTGTTTTCAAAAAACCAGGAGACAAAATCCTCTCCCTCCGGAATCACACCGGGGTTTTCCTTATATTTTACCGATTCCCGCATCCATTTTTTCACCTTTTCAATGATATAGCGGGTGGAAAGTTCATCTCCTTTAAGGGGTTCTCCCACTGCCCCGGCAAGTTGGGTTTTTGTCTCTTTCGAAAGATAAAGGCAGGTGGCATCCACATAGCTTTCATAGGTTTTCAGCATCTTTTTCACGGAAGCTTTCCCGTCATTTTGATTCAGGGATTTCTCTGCTTTCAGCTGTCCGGCCATATTTTGCATTGTGAGAAATGAGTATTCTTCCACTCCCCGAAAACCGCCTGCCCGCAAACCTTCGAGGCGATTCACCGAAGCAGTTTTTTCCTCTTCATAAAAGCCGGCTGAAGTAGCACATTCATAGGGAAGGTACAGATATTTCCGATTTGCCCCCACATTTTCCACGGAAACTTTATAGAGGGACGGGATTTTTTCCCCCGCTGCCTTTACATTCGTTTTCATAAGTGTATACATAAGATTTGTTCCGTAAAAATTTTTTTTATGCAGCCAGATCAGTTTATGGTATGCCTCCTGTTCGAGAGTTTCAAACATATTGCTCCCAGTCCCGAACAAATCCGGCTCTTCCACTCCGCCCTTCCAGGCATTGTCCTCATAAACCGATCCCACAAAGCCCCGAAAATAATAGCTATCTTTTTTTGACACGGATACCCGCAAAGCGGGGGTATTCTCTCTCTTTTTTTCTCCTGCATGAGTGAGGTTTCCTTCCGGCAATCCTCCCTCTTCCATTCCGTAACGCATCTGCTCCCATTTTGTTTTTACCGTTGCATTCTTTACATTCTCCGGTCCGTCCATTAGCACGCTGATGCCAAAAATCAGACAAACAATCAGTGCCGCATACACTCCACTCCACACAAAGGGAGCGAGAGCCAGGAAACAAAATACAAGAAAACAGCAGACGGATGCCGGCTCCGGGTATATTCCCCGAAAAATACAGGGAAAAATCATTCCCATTACAACCACTCCTGTCATGAGGGCAGGGCACTTCTCCCAGATCTTCACAAAGAGAATGAGAAAAATAAGACTTAAGGAAAAAGCTCCGGCCACAAAGGGCACAACCTCCACACTGTCCGCCCGGATACTTTCAGAAACACCGGAGGTAATCCGGTGAAAAATGTCCCCTGTCATCCCATATTCTGATAAATAATCAGCAATTCTGGAAAAAAAAGAAAGCAGAGCACCGGACACGCCTCCAAAGCAGAAAAAAAGAACGGAAATCCCAATATAACTCACATCACAGATCAAAACCGCTTTTTTGCCACGATACATCGAGAATCCATAAAGAAAAACCGCTCCTGCCACCAAGGCACAGAGAAAAACTCCCACTGTAGACAGATGGAAGCTTTTCCCTTTATAAAGCAGAAAGGAAAGCCATGCACAAAAAAAGGCAGCAGCTCCCTTTGTCCCTCTTTCTTCCTTTCTCCAGATTTTAAATGAACTGTTTTTCTTCATTCCTTCCTCCTCGGTATCCTGTCAGAATCCTGTCAATTTCTTCGCCCACTCTCTCTTTCTTCTCCCCGGGAACAAGGAGGGTAACCGGAGGTTCCATATAAGAAAGATCCCCTTCCTCCCGGCGGTCTGTCACATAAATAATCTCTGAAAACTGCTCTTTTTGTATGAAATCAATCCGGGACATGGCCGAAGGTCCCTCTTCAAAAAACTCCTCTTCCAATATTTTCCCCAAAACCGATTCGAAATCAGACAATGTCTGATTCAGTGAAAATTCCCATTGTTTTTTCTCTCTGCTCCACCACATAAGACAGTGAATCTGCCCTTCGCCTGTCATATGTGCACAGACAGAAAGGGCGGTTTCCAAAAGAATGTCAATTACCGGGGCATCCCGTTTTTTTACCCTGGTTTCAAGAAAAACTGCCGGAATCTTTGTTACGGGAACCTCCATCTCTTTTATCATAATCTCATCGGTTTTTCCCGTGAGTTTCCAGTGGATATTCTTTACCGGATCACCCTGACGGTATGGGCGTATTTCCCGGAAATCTCCGGGACCATCTGTTTTTTTTACGTCCTGCACATTATCATACAGTTCCCTGGGAATCCCTTCATTCTCCACCGGAAAATTAAGCTCATAAAAGTCCGGCCGGATCATTACTTCCTTTTCAAGAGAAAGAGGAATCGTCTTTTCTTTCCATCCAAACAGACCATACAGGCAGGCAGAACAAATTTTTATCCTGATCGTGCCCATGAAAGGCGATGAGACCTCAATCGGCAAAGCGATCTCTTTTCCAGATATCAGCAGAAATTTCAGGGAAAAATCTTCTGTTTCCCCGGTTAGTTTTTTCTCTGCTGTGACCGCAAGTAATCCCGAAATCAGGGGTAATTTCCCATGATAAACAAGATTTACTTCCCCGAAAATTCTTTCCTTTTTTGCGCCTTCTGACGGAATGGATAGGGACACTTTTAAAGAAGAAGGTAAACATGCATCATATAAAAATGCGGATAAAAAAAGGACACCCGCAGCGAAAAGACAGATAATCCGAACTTTCTCCTGCGCAAACATAAGAAAAATGCTCCATAAAACAAGCAGAAGAATCGCACCGGTCCGATACAGCCAGATATTGCGTTTTCTCATCGTCCGTTCCCGTCCTCCCTGTGATCCGGTACCTTCACCCGGGCACAGATCTCCCCGATGATCCGGTCTGTGTTTCGTTCAGAAAGTTTCACTCTGGACTTTAAAACAAGGCGATGACGGAATACATCCTTCACTACTTCCTGCACATCTTCAGGAATCACATATTCCCGTCCCGCAAGATACGCACAGGCTTTCGACATCCGGCACAGTGCCAGGGAACCACGGGGGCTCACACCCAGTCTTACCATCTCATGTTTCCTTGTCGCCTCAGAAAGAAGAGCAATATATTGATAAATCAAAGGAGAAACCGCAATCTGGCCCACTTCCCTGCGCATGGACAACAGTTCTTCCTGCGTGATGACCTCCTTCACCTGTTCAAGGGGGTCCGATGTCTTTCTCTGGCTCATGAGAATCATCTCTTCCCTGACCGATGGATAACCCAGGGAAAGCATGACCATAAAACGGTCAATCTGGGATTCCGGAAGCATCTGTGTGCCGGAAGAACCTACCGGATTCTGGGTGGCAATTACAAGGAACGGTTCCGGAACTTTCCTTGTTACTCCGTCGACAGTCACCTGTCCTTCTTCCATCACCTCCAAAAGAGCAGACTGGGTCCTGCTTGATGTCCGGTTAATCTCATCCGCCAGAAGAAGATTTGTCATAACCGCTCCGTCCCGATAGGAGAATTTCCCTCTCTCCTTGTCATAATAATAAAACCCCACCACATCGGACGGCATTACATCCGGTGTAAACTGAATTCGTTTATAGGATAGTCCCAGTGCTCTGGAAAAAGCAAGAGCCATCGTTGTCTTTCCCACACCCGGAACGTCTTCAAGAAGAATATGGCCGCCGGATAAAATCGTCATCCAGACTTTGCGTATGACCTTCTTTTTCCCTACAATTACTTTATTTACTTCTTCAATAATCAAATTCGCCTTATTACTCATGATATCCTCCGAACCACCGAAAAATCTTACTCTGACAGTATCGCACATCCTCTGTTTTCTGTAAAGAAAAAACCGGAATCTCCCTGACGGAAAACTCCGGTATACTATCCTATTCTCTGTCTAACGACAATTTTCATACTTCTTTACACAGCCAATGCCGATGGCATAAGGACCGGTATGCACAGCAATTGTCGCTCCGATCTGACAAAAACCTACTTTATCCACACTGCTCTCACCATAGATATGTTTCGTGATCGTATCATAATACTGTCTTCCTTCTTCCAGATCATAACCAACTCCCACGCAGTAGGCATACTCTTCCATGGCATCTCCGTTCTCTTTAAAATAATTATCCAGAAGGGTAATCGTCTTTGACACCGTCTTCTTCCGGCTTCTTCCGATCCCGGAGGAATCAATCGACCCGTCCGCTAAGGTAATAAGCGGTTTTAAAGAAAGAGCACTACTTGCAATTCCGGCAAGCTTCCCGATTCTTCCGCCGTGTTTTAAGTATTCCGTATCTCCCACTGTAAAGAAAATACGGCTGCTCTTCTTCATCTTCTCCAGGATCGCAATACATTCTTCATAAGAAACTCCATCCTCACGCATCCTGGCTGCCTCAATCACCATCAGTCCCTGGCTGACGGTCGCTGATTCGGAATTAACAACGGTAATCTTCGCATCAGGATAGTCCTCACAGACAATCTCCTTCGCATTGCAGGCACAGTTATAGGAACCGCTCAAAGAAGGAGTCAGACAAAGACAGATCATCGGCATGTTCTCCTTCGCATACTCTGTAAATACATCAATATAATTCTGAACGGACGGCAGCGATGTCTTAGGAAACACATCCGGATTCTTCACCATACGCTCATAAACATCCCGAATCCCAATCTCTTCTATCTCTTTATAATAATTCGTCTCATCAAAGGAAATATAAAACGGCACGATATGCAGTTCATACTGATCAATAATTTCTTTTGTTAAATCACAGCATCCATCGCTGATAATCTTATAATCCATATCTTCCTCCATTACCATATAAGGTAGTTTTCATTTCTATATTGTAATATCGTAAAAACCATTTGTCAACATTCTTATATGAAAACAAAGGAAGTTCGCGGGATTTATTTTGTATTTTTTTCGATTCCGGCCAGATCTTTCACCACCTCCCCGCCGATGATCAGCCCGGCGACAGAAGGGACAAAAGCCACACTGCCCGGAATGGCACGCCGTTTCGTACAGGTTCGTTTCGTTCCCGGAGGGCAGATGCAGTTACTCCTGCACCCCTCTTCTTCCTGATTCACCTGTTGCACCGGCTTTTCTTCTGAATAAACAACTTTCAGGCTTTCCACCCCTCTTTTTTTCAATTCTCTTCTCATCACTCTGGCAAGGGGACAGACTTTTGTCTCATAAAGGTCAGCCACTTTAAAAGCAGACGGATCCAGTTTATTACCCGCTCCCATACTGCTGATAACCGGTACATTATGCTTCTTTGCCTGCAGGACAATCTCAATTTTAGCTGAGACTGTATCGACCGCATCCACAACATAATCATAAGTATCGAAGGGAAACTCTCCTGCATTTTCCGGAAGGAAAAAGCAGGAACGGGTTGTCACGCGAGCTTCCGGATTAATGGAGAGAATCCTTTCCTTCATCACCTCCACCTTTTCCTTCCCCACCGTATCCCTTGTTGCAATAATCTGCCGGTTTAAATTTGTAAGGCAGACCTTATCATCATCAATCAGATCAAAAGCTCCCACACCACTTCGGGCAAGAGCCTCACAAACATAGCCACCCACACCGCCGATTCCGAAAATGGCAACTCTGGCATTACTAAGCCGCTCCATTGCTTCCCCACCCAGAAGAAGACGGCTTCTTGAAAACTGATCTAACATAACATATTCATTCCTTTTTCTTATAAATTGGCAAAGTCCAGGAAAAGTAATTTCATTTTCTCTTCATTTTCCACAAATTCATAATCATGTTTTGTACCGGTAAAAATAAGCTTCCCATTTTCGTAAGCAATCAGCTGATTCATGGGAACTTTTTTCCATGGCTTTTTATCCAGGGGACGAGTGGAAACCACGACCCCGCCTTCTATTTCACAATAATACAGACTGTCCCGGAAATTTGTGTGAATATAAAACAACTCCCCATCGTAAAGAAGAAGATTTAATTTGTTTTCCGGTGCAATCTCACAGATAATTTCATCAAACAGACGGAAACGTTCTTCTTTGGAAAGTGGCTCTCCCTTTTCCTTTTCTTCGGCATTAATTCTGCTGATAAGATAGCAGAGAATACGTTCACTGTCTGTCCCTCCTTCCTGGCAGTGAACAAAGGATTCAAGAACATCACTCTCAAAAATTGTCCCATTATGGGCAAATGTATAACTGCGCCCATAGAAATCTCTTCGCACAAAAGGGTGAGTATTCTCATAATCCATGGTTCCTCTCGTTGCCAGACGGATATGGGCAATCATCTTATCCGCCTCAATTTTTGCCTGGAGACGCTGCTTTAAATAACGGCTCTTCAGAGAACATTCCGGCTGCTTTTCCAGGGACACTGCATCCCCGTAAAAAAACGCCATTCCCCAGCCATGGGGATGTTCGTCCCCATCGGAAAAAAACTCTTTTAACAAATGATTCAATTGTATCTTTTTCGAAGAATTAATCCCGAATAATTCACACATTTCTTCCTGTCATGCTCCTTTATCTATTCTGTCTTTCTATAATAAGTCTCATGCCCTTTTCCACAAAATCGTTCTGATATGCTTCCCGTATCTTCCAGCTGTACCGGTTTTTCTGCTCGGTAAATTTATCATACTCAAATTCCAGCACCTGGGATATTTCCTCAGGGAAGTCCCGGTAAAACTCTCTCATTTTGTCAATGACCTCCAGGGCTTTCTTCACAACCGAGCGGGATTTTTTCTCCGGCCATATAATCTTCACTGTCTTAAGATCATAATGGGCAGCATTTTTAAAATTCTGGGTGGCATTAATCTGGGCATTTCTCGACACCTCCCAGTCGGGCATGGTGGCAAGCCATACCATGAGAAGCTGGGCAAATTTCACATCTCTTTCATCAATCCCAACCTCTGTCAGCGGATTCAGGTCAAACATCCTAAGTTCAATATGATTCACCCCATTCTCCCTGAGGGAACGCAGGCTGTTTTCTCCTGCCGGTTTTAACCGGATTGGATAATAGAGTTCCGACGGAGATTTCAAAAGACCAATATTGACATACCTCTCCACAGAACTCACATAAGAATCAATATCCGTATAATCAAAAACCGGAGAAAAATCGTTCCAGTAACCAAGCTCACTGCATCGCACGGAACTTAAACCGGTAAATATACTCTGCCCAAAAATTCCTTTTTCTACAAAGGAGCTGTCGAGAACCGGACTTGCCGCAGTCACGGCAACAAGAATCCATCCGCAGACTGCCATCTTTTTTGCCAGTTCCAGATAAAACTTATTTTTATATGTAGTAAAATCTTTTTCTTCCTGAAGGGCAAAATCTGCCATAAGCAATTCATCGGAAAAGGAATAATTTACATGGCTTCCGGAAAAAGTCATCTTATACCGTCCGTATTTATCGGACAGATACTCCCGATATTCGGTCTTAAAAGCATCGGGACCCGAAAACGTGGCAATGGGAATTTCCTTCTCTTCCAGAATATAAGGCGGATTGGAAAAAGGCCATAAATATTCTTTCTCAGGAAGAGAATTTAATTTTTCACAGATCCTTCTGTGATGTCTTTCCAGTTCCTCCATGGCTCCCTTCAGACTGTCATGAACTCCCGTATTGATCTCGGTCTGATTTTCACTAAAATCTCTAACAATGTTTTTATCTCCGGGAAAAGGATGGGCAGTTCGGGCAAGGCGACCGTCTTTTGTAACCCTGAGACTTTCTTTCTCAATTCCAAAGTTTCCGTCGAGCAGATGTGCTCTTATATATTCATTCTCCGTATGCAGCATTATAACCCTCCGTATTCCTCAATATAATCATCCAGCGACCGTCCTTTTTCCATTCCTTCAACCATCTGCCTTGCCGGGCTTAACATCTGCTCTGCCCGTACATAAAGGGGCTGCAAAAATTTTTCTTCTCCAAATCCCCGTTTTTTAAGGCCATCTTCTGCCAGATTCAGTACTTTCACAAGAAGACCGGAAACCTCTTTCCAGGAAAATCCCTCCGGTCGTTTTCTTTTCACAAACATCCGCCGAAGCTCTGTGGCATTATATCCGTGATGATAGATACTATGATCATTTTCCAGCAATTCAGACAGTTTTGCAACCTCTTCCATCAATCCTGCGTGAAAAGCTCCGGAAGACATAATCTCTCCCACCGGCTGTTCGCAGACACTCCGGAATTCCACAGTACCCCGAAACGTAAGGTCATCAAATTTAAAAGACCGCAAATACTGCAAGTCCCCTATCCGGGGTTCGAATTCAACGGTTTTATATTCCCTTCCGTCAAAATATTCTCCCTTCATTTTCTTCATCCCAAAATATTGTTGCAGGGGAATCGGTGGAAAATTAATGTATTTTCCCTCCCGCTCCACACAGTAAAGGCTCATACTCTTCATATAAACAATCACATCCTCTGTCGTCTCAAATTCCAGATTGTACATATCCACGTTATGGCGGTTAAACCCGTGGAGACTATTTCTCCAGAAACCGTCCCGGCTGCATAAAATCTCATTATCCTTCCCCCAGGGAGAGTTGGAAAGAATCAGTGCCTTTAATGGTTCCAGTCTGGTGAATGTATTTAACACCAGAGGCAGATTCTTTTCTTCCACATCAAGCTGAATCTGACTGGCACAGGAAAATAATCCAAAATTCGGGTGAGAATGAAATAGCATACAATTTCCATATTTTTTGTAGGAAGACAGATGATGGAGAAGCATACGGTATCTCTCACTTTTCACCGGCAGGTTTTGATTTATCTGAAAATGAGGATTGATTCCCATACCGGTAATTGCATGATCTTCTTTATCCAATTCATTTTTTACATAAGTATAATACTGGCAAAACCGATTGTACAGGACATTTAAATTTTCTTCTTTGCCAAATGAAAACTCCAGACCACAAAGTTTTGTCTTCTTTCTTTCTGTCGGAAGAATATATCTGTCATAAATTGCTTCTTCGAGTACGGAATGTTCCATAGCTCTGCCTCCTTCCCTTAAACAATACGACTCACTCAATTTTACTTTCATGATTCAGCGTATTGTAGTTTAAGGGTATTATATTGGCTATTCTCTACTATGTCAATAGGTTAAATAGGAATACTTCTCACAATTTCCTCCGCCGTCGGTTCATCGATATAAAGGCTGTCTGCCAAACCTCCTTTTAGTGCGGCTGCAAGAATTTTCGCCTTTTGCTTTCCCACGGCAATCAGCAATTTATTCGGTATTTTTTTTATTGTTTCCAAAGATGCACCGACGACCCGGGCATCAATTTCCTCATCAAAGATTTCTCCGTCTTTATTAATAAAATGAGAGCAGCAGTCTCCGACTGCCCCTCTTTTACTAAAATCCCGATAATCTTTTTCATCAATCAGTCCCATCTCATAAACAATGGATGGTCTCTCCAGATTTCCCACGGAAAAGATTGCTGTCTGACAGACTTGTGCCATCCTTAAAATCTCTCCAATCTGGGAATCCTGTTTTAATGCCTCCACAATAAAAGGCTTATCTACCATCGCAGGAGCAGGAATCTGATAACCGGTTCCTCCCACGCTGTCCACAAAGTTTTTTAAAACATCCAGGGCACCCGATTCAAAAACTGCCCGGGAGTAGCCTCCCGTAAGCTGAATCACGGAAACTCCTTTTCTTTTCATTTTCGGCAGCTGTTTGGAAAGAACACCCAGGACATGGCCCCATGTCACACCGATCACACTATTATTTTTTATATATCTCGGAAGATCATCCGCCAGGGCGGCACAGACATCCTGCATCAGAATCTGAGGATTGTTTACCAGATCCGGAACGATCACCGCTCTTTTTAATAAAGGAAAACGGGAAATGAGCGCATCTTCCAGCTCACTTTCCATAAAAACAGAATCCTTAATCCTGACCTCGATCACTCCCATATCCATTGCCGATTTTAAAATCCGGCTTACGGAGGACTTGCTGATTCCTTCCTTTTGTGCAATTTCTAACTGGTTGTAGTGCAGTTCATAATACATTTTGGCAATCCGGATTGCCTGATTGATTTTCTTCTTATCCATTCTATTCCCCGCTATCTGTCATCTGATATATAACAACAGAAGATGTTTTTTCCTGCTTTGCTTCATATAATGCCCGGTCTGCCAAATCAATACAGCGATCAATCTGACATCCTTTCCCCATAATCCGGCAAATGCCAAAACTACACCGGATTCTCTGTCCCTGTTCTAAAGATTTCCTCTCCAGAATTTTTTCAAACTGTAATATTTTCTCTCTGAGGACTTCCTCGCGGCACATGCCTTTCAGAAGAATCAGATATTCATCCCCTCCAAACCGGCACACAATATCTTCCCTTCTAAAAACGGATTCCAGAATATTTGCAACTTCTTTAATCCAGTAATCCCCAACCATATGGCCGTATGTATCATTTACATTTTTAAAGCTGTCTATATCCGCAAAAAACAGTGCAGCGGAATCTCCCTCCTGCATTTTATCCATATAATCTGTGATATAAGCCATCCCGAAAGTTTTATTCCACAATCCGGTCATGGCATCATGCTCCGCCTCCATCCTTGCCTTCTGATAATCACTCTGAGAACGATTCAGGCGATTCGCCATTTGAATAATGTCGACAATAAACATAATCTGTGTAGAAATGACAATGGCCATATTCTGCAGAGACAGGCCATAATAAAGCATCAGTGTAATCGTTGCTGCCGCAGGAAGAATAAAATAAGACAACATCGCCCAGAAAACCGAATTTTCCAGGAATTTTCTGTACTGAATGAGAACCGTCATAATAAGGGACATGCCGACAATAGCAATAATCTGGGTGATAAGGAAGTATTTCCCCCTGTGATATATGTTATGTACATCAAAATAATAAAACATCTGATTAAACTGTGACACAATTAAAAGAAGAATGCCTAGAATACTAAGCCCAAACACTGCATAAATCCTGCGCGGTTTCCTTCCCGAAACTCCAATGGATCTCCAGATAAATACTGCTGCCACACTCATAATCACATAATTTACACAAAACACCATAAAATTACTGATCTGTGTAATCCAGCCGGCCATCTCCCCGGGTCTTCCCCTGAATATCCATGCGAGAACGTCGTTAATAAGAAGGAGTATGCAAAGAAACTCCATCAGAAGTTTAAGATTCTGACCGTTGCCAAACATCGTTCTTGCCACCAATATTCCTACCAGGGCAATCATACATATTATGATTCCCCAAATTTCCATGGAAATTTAAAAAATTGCTACTGTCGTCATAAAAGTCTCCCATTTCATCTTTCGTGTTGTAACTTCCTAAAGTATACCATATGCCAGAACATGACAGAAGTATTTTTTGCTATACATAATGATATTTTTTCCGCTGACTGATAAAAAAAGTAACCGTCACACACACTGTCAGCAGTTCTGCAAGCACAACAGAACCCCACACACCGTCAATTCCAAGTATTTCCGGCAGGACAATCAGGACCGTCAGCTGAAACACCAGTGTCCTTAAAAAGGAAATCAAAGCAGAAATCAATCCGTTATTCAGTGCGGTAAAGAAAGATGATCCATAAATATTAAAACCGTTAAGCAGATAAACCAGGCAGAAAATTCGAAAACCGTGCCTGGTAAGCTCCATCAGTCCGACATCGTATCCGACAAAAATATGGGACAGGGGAGCCGCAATCATCTGGGCAAGGCAAAAAAGCATCAGTCCCCAGCTTCCCACCAGGGTAAGGCTCTTCTTAAAAAGATTCTTAAGTTCATCCTCATTTCCTGCACCGTAATGGAAACTGACAATCGGTGCACTTCCGATAGAATATCCAAGGAAAATCGCAATAAAAATAAAATTGACATACATAATTGTACCATATGCTGCCACTCCATCCTCGCCGGCAAAACGCATCAGTTGCAGATTATAGATGGAATTAACAAGAGAGCTGGACAGATGGGTCATCAATTCCGAAGAACCATTGATGCTTGTTTTTCTTAGGATTCTGCCACAAAATCTTGTCTTTCCCAGACGAAGAAGGCTGGAATTTTTTCTGGCAAAATAAAAAAGAGGGAACAGACCCCCGATGAATTCCCCGCACACTGTACCAAGTGCCGCTCCTGCCACGCCAAACTGTAAAACAACAATAAATATATAATCCAGAACAATATTGGAAACCCCCGCAGAAAGAACCACATATAAACCAAGCCGGGGTTTTTGCGCCGCCACAAAGAAACTCTGGAACACATTCTGAAGCATAAAAGCCGTAAGGGACAGGAAAGAAAGACGTCCATACAAAATACAATCCGATAATAATTTCCCCCGGGCACCCAGGGCAATACTGACCGGACGGGTGAGAAACATCCCGGCGACGCTTATGGCAACTCCTCCCACAATGGTCACATAAACGAGCATGGAAAAATATTCATTGGCTTCTTTCTTCTTTCCTTCCCCCAGTGTTTTCGCCACAATGGCACTGCCGCCGGTACCGATCATAAATCCCAGCGACGACAGTCCCATAATAAACGGCATAATCAGGTTCACTGCCGCCAGTGCTGTCTTCCCTACAAAATTTGATACGAAAAGGCCGTCCACCACACTGTAAATAGAAGTAAATATCATCATGACTATTGATGGAATAACAAATTTCAATAATTTTTTGTACGTAAAATGCTCTGACAGTTGAATTTTCATAAATCTCCTTTAAACATAACGCAGATAAATCATCATCATTGAAATGCCGATTACAAGCACCGTAGCCGGAATCGCCGTCCGGCAATATCGCCCCCAGGTGACTTTATAGCCTTCCTTTTCTGCGATTGCCATTCCGACCACATTTGCCGATGCTCCGATTGGCGTGGCACTACCGCCGATATCTGTTCCGACGGCCAGCGTCCATGCAAGAACCGGCAGGTTCACTCCTCCGGCTGCCGCCAGCGTTTTAATCACAGGCAGCATGGTTGCTGCAAAGGGAATATTATCCACCACTGCACTGAATCCCGCAGATACCCAGAGAATGATAGCAATCATCACGACAAGATTTCCACCACTGATTTTTCCGATCAGATCCGCAATCGTTTCCAGTACACCGGTCTCCTCCAACCCACCAACGACTACAAACAAACCGATGAAAAACAGAATTGTCTTAAAATCCACCTTCTTAATCACCTTGCCTGCATCCTCCCCGGAAGCAAGCAGAGTGAGTGCAGCGATAACGATACCGATAAAAGCAACACTCAGCCCGGTCTGTGCATGGGTCACCAAAAGAGTGACAGCAAAGAAAAAGATGATACTGCTTTTGATAAAGTCTGCTTTACTGGTGATTGCTGATGCCGGTGATAATTTTTCCTTCGGAATATACCGGACATTTTTGCCCGCCACGAGTTCTTTACGGAAGGCAAAATAAAAATAAAAAATGACGAACCCAAGACAGACAAACGCCATGACACCCGTATTCGAAATAAAATCCGCAAAAGAGTAATGCAGAGAAGTTCCGATAATAATATTCGGCGGATCCCCGCACATGGTCGCAGATCCTCCCAGATTTGCACAAAATATCTCTGACAAAATAAAGGGAACCGGATTAAAATCCAATAAACCGGAAAGCTCCGCTGTCACTGCTGCCAGAAATAATATAACCGTAATACTGTCAATAAACATGGCCAGCACAAAGGACATGATCATAAAAGTAAGGAAAATCGGCACAACTTTATATTGTACCATTTTGGCAATCGTAAGGCAGAGCCAGCGAAAAAATCCGGCCCGCGCCATTCCTTCCACCATGATCATCATTCCCATGAGAAATATGATCGTCGCCCAATTAATTCCCTTTGTCGCCTCTGTCACAGTCCCCGTCTCATACCAGAAACCCAGCGTAAAAATATTTCTTATATTTAATGTTTCCATCACCGCCGTCATACTATGCATGGAGATGATAAAAACAAACAGAATCGTCCCGATTCCACACCCAAGTGTAACAATGTGTCTCTCTATTTTTTCTGATATGATCAATGTGAACATAACAACAAAAATAGCAATCGCAAGTA
The DNA here is from genome assembly GCA_022776205.1 of Eubacterium sp. GTDB lineage: Bacteria > Bacillota > Clostridia > Lachnospirales > Lachnospiraceae > Anaerobutyricum. The sequence continues at coordinate 660 of JALFIK010000143.1, read as the reverse complement.
TTTGTTCCATAGTGCCTTCTCCTTTTCTCCCAATTGTATCCCTACCGATGATTTTAACATAAAGAAAGAAGAGCCGCAACTTGTGAACATATGTTCATTGTTTGCGACTCTTCTTCCGGTAACGAACTGATTTATCTGATAAAATAGAAGAAAGTCATATTTTTATCATTTTAACCGTCGGAGTTTCCTATTATTCCGGCAAAACAAATCAAAATTAAGGTTCAATAATCTGGAAGACGGTTCCAACTTTTACTTCCGGCATCTCCTTGTTTTCCACATAGATGGTCCCCGGTAATTCTACTTCAGTAGCACCGCTGAAGTTTACGGTACAATGACCAAGACCCTTTAAAGTGACGGGAGCTTCTTCTCCCACTGCAGTAATCTTATATTCCTGATCATCTACTTTGAAAATCTGTCCCGGTCTGATTTCTCCGTCAATTGGATTAACGCTCACACTGTAGCAGTAATCTTTTAATTCGTCCGGTGCATTGTCACCAAACATAATGAAGAATCCCATTTCCTTAAATTCTTCCACACAAGCTCCTAATGCTTTGACTTTGTTCTCATAAATAACCTTCATAATACTAAACTCCTCTTTTTTAATCGAATAATTATATTTTTATTGTTTCTTTCTTAGTATAACCCAAAACTTGCTGCATA
>JALFIK010000135.1 GCA_022776205.1 Eubacterium sp. | reverse complement strand
TTCTGATCACATTTTGCTACAGTCCACCGGCAGGACACTGTGCTTCCGGAAAAAATACCAAAAGCCGTTGTATTACTATTATTACTTGCAATATCCTTACTGATTCTGGAAGAGACATATCCCCTGGACTGACTGATCAGACCTGTACCGTTGTACTGAAGATGGGAATCTTTCGTTTTAATCAGAAGAACCTTCTCAATACCTGATCCAAAATCCACGCCCTGCTGTGCATCAATATCGCAGTACTGTATCATTCCTTTTAAGTCTTTCACAGGATTCTGAGTGCCTGCATAATAAAAATCCAGCCTTGTCTGAACATAATCAGTTCCCATAACAAACATACCTATTTTTTTATTATGAAAACCAACATATGGTGCCTTTAATTTCTGATTCGACAACTGTTTTCGAATTGCCTCTCCCGGAAATTTATATCCGGTCACCGTCATCTTAAGATCAATTCCGTACGTTCTGCCGGAATTATAATCATACCAGGTGCCCACATTTGTGTAGACGACGTACGGATTGGAAGTACATTTCGAAAGATTATATACTTTACTCGCAATATTTCCATTCTTCGCACTTTCAAAAATTTCTCCGAATTCTCCGGCATCTCCTTTTTTCACCGTTGTTAAGGCCACACCGCCTGCGGCTCCCCCTCCTGTAGTAACCTCTGTCTTTCCGGTAAAGCGGGGTGTAAAATTATATTGTTTTCCATTCGGATATGTTTCGAAAATGTATTTGGATGCCGTTTTCACATCTGGCTTTACAATAAGGTTCTCTCCGGATGCCTCTGAGATTTTTTTGCTTTTCTTTTGAAGCAGAAAATAATGGCTGGTCACATCCGGCATCGTTATATTATGATTTATCTCCGGTGATGCGGAAAATAGAGCAGGAATATCCGATAAAGCTCTTTTCACTTTCTTTATGGAACTTTCTCCTTCCAGAACCTCTCGCTCATTCTCTCTGCCCTTCTCTGTTGAGGTGACATCCTGTTCTTCTTCCCTCTTTTCCGGGATTTCCCGTTCTGTATCTTCAGTCACTTCTTCTGTTGCTGTTTCCTGCTGTGAATTATCTTCTCCCGGTATCTCCGTTACCGGTTTATCATCCTCTTTAGGTATATCTTCCATCTCCTGTGTGCTGTCTTCTACATTTTTCATCTGGTAATACCCGCTGTCCGCTGTCTGTGCCACTGCCTCTGCCACTCCTGTATTAGTTAGAAGCAAAGAAACGATCAGCGTGAAAATAAAAATTTGTTTTAAAATCTTTCGCACGTTCTTACCTCCTGAAAAATTAATAATTTCCTTTTTTATTCTGCATTCCGCAAAAACTCCCCCCTTTCTGTTTTTTTCTGGAAATCATATCCATTTTTATCTTATCACTGTTGTTTTTTCCTGTCAATATTTTACTGGGATTTTTTCCTCTAACTGTAAAAAATCCCCCTTCCCAAAACCCATGGGAAGGGGGATTTCTAATTTCATTTTTTTCTAACGGTCAATCATACTAATGGATTCTATGGCAACAATTCCGCCTCTTACAACTTCTACCTGATCAAATTTTCTTGTAAGAAGGGCGATCAGATCGTTGTTTCGTCCTTCCGTATTCACGCTTTCTAAAAGTACACTGTTAATACCATAATCGATGGCTTTCGCATCAAACACCTGGGCAATGCGGAAAATCTCTCCCTTTTCAAATTCTGAACATTCATGAATCTTTACGAAAAGTATTTCTTTCATATGAGTTGGCGCATCGGTAATATCATTTAATTTGATTACCTCCACACAGCGGTTCAACTGTTTTTTTATCTGCTCAAAAGTAGCATCATCAGAAGAAAGGCCGATTGTCATCCTCGAGATGGTCGGATCTTCTGTCACACCGACGGTAATGCTGTCAATATTATAAGATTTACCGGACATCATTCCGGAAATACGGGCAAGGACACCAATCCGGTTTTCCACATACAGAGATACCCATCTTTTTTTCTTTTCCGTACTTATTTCTCTCATTTTGTGTATCCCCCTTATAAGATAATGTCTTCAAAACTTGCGCCACCGCGAATCATCGGTTTCACAAGCTCGTCCGGGCCGACCATGCATTCAATAATAACCGGCTTTTTATGTTCTTCTGCATAGGTTCTTGCCTCCAGAATCGTATCCTTTAACTGATCATCCTTTGTTACCAGATATCCCTTCGAACCGTACGCTTCCGCAATTTTTACAAATTCCGGAACATATTCCGGGCACTCCCATCCAGGTGTGCCACATTTCCCACTACAGGACTTATGATAGCGAAGGCATGTGATCGTGTAGCGTTTATTGTGGAACAAATCCTGCATCTGTTTTACCATTCCCAGATTATTGTTATTCAGTACTATATTCACCAGAGGAAGTTCCTGACAAACTGCTGTTGCCATCTCCTGCATGTTCATCTGAAATCCGCCATCTCCACTGATAGAAACAATGGATTTCCCAGGACAGCCGATCTGGGCACCCACAGCAGACGGAAGGCCAAATCCCATCGTCCCAAGGCCGCCGCTCTGAATCATACGATGAGTAGCATCCAGCTTAAGATACTGGGTAGCCCACATCTGATGCTGCCCCACATCTGTCGTATAAATGGTGTCTCTATCCGCATATACTTCATTTAACGTCCGCATGATTTTTTCCGGATTCACTCCGACTTCTACTTCCATGTGTAACGGATACTCTTTATCCCATCCCCTGATCTCATCAATCCATTCCTTATGTTCCATCGGCTCTGTATGCTCAAGAATTTTTAAAATTGCTGCTTTTGCATCTGCAACAATCGGAATATCTACCGTGACATTTCTTGAAATGGCAGCAGATTCAATATCAATATGTACAATTTTTGCGTGAGGAGCAAACTTCTTGACATTTCCCGTTACCCTGTCATTAAAACGACAACCAATGGAAAACATCAGGTCACATTCATCTGCCGTCCTGTTCGCCGCATAGGAACCATGCATTCCGATATTTCCCACATAAAGCGGATGATCTGTGGCAATGGCTCCTTTCCCCATTACGGTCGTTATCACAGGAATATTGAGTTTTTCCGCAAGGACAGTCATCTCTTCCTGGGCATGAGCAAGATTTACTCCACCGCCTATTAAAAACATTGGTTTCTTCGCTTCATTGAGCAGGCTGATTGCTTTTTTTAGTTGTCCCACATGCACCCCTTTGTTCGGTTTATACCCCCGGATATTCACTTCCGTCGGATAGGATGTGGAACCGAGTTCTGCCATCACATCCGTCGGCAGGTCAACAAGGACCGGTCCTGGTTTACCGGAACGGGCAATATAAAACGCCTCCTTAATTCTCTGGGCCAGCATCTCCCGATCCCTTACCATGATTACAAACTTTGCAATGTTACGGGTCACTCCGATGATATCCACTTCCTGGAACGCATCATTTCCAATCAGATGTTCCGGAACCTGTCCGGTAAAACATACCAGTGGAATGCTGTCATAGTTTGCCGTGGCAATTCCTGTAACTAAATTGGTCGCACCCGGACCGCTTGTAACAAGGCAGACTCCTACTTTCCCGGTTGCTCTCGCATATCCGTCTGCCGCGTGGATCAGTCCCTGCTCATGTCGGGGCAAAACCAGATTTATTCCGTGACAATCATGGAGTGCATCAAGAAGATTGACGACCATGCCACCCGGATATGCGAATATTGTATCAACGCCTTCCTTTTTCATCGCCGTAACAAACAGGTTGTTTCCTGAAACTTTCATCTTTTTTCACTCCTTTTCTTTTTCTCCGTATTGTTTAATAAAATGCAAGAAAATATAATTATTCCTGCATTTCTTAATTTACAATTTTTTTAATGATATACCATCTTCTTTTCCTTTGTCAACCTTAAGCTTTTATGTATACAATCTGTTTCTAAAATGATGGACTTTTCTATTACATAAAAAACCGGCTGTTTCCAGCCGGTTCTTCTTCATCCAGTATTTTCAGATATTTTTATCTTCTGTTGTAGTTAATCAGACAACCTTTTAAGATAATTTCTCTCTCATCATCCGTAAGCTCTCCCATCTTAAGGGTAAATGGAAGGAGTTTTCCGTCTTTTATCACATAAGCTTCAAAGGAAGAGACTTTTTCCTCCACTGCTTTTCTAACATTCGGAAGGAAAATGTAATCTCCGTTTGTAAATGGCAGATCCCCTTTTTCAATCAGGAACGGGAGCATCCCCCAGTTAATAAGATTCGAACGATACCGCTTTGTCGCATACTCATTGGCAATGTTTGCCCATCCGCCAAGCACTTTCTGACAGGATGCCGCCTGTTCTCTTGCAGAACCGTCTCCCGGTTTCACTGCAAAAATCGTGCTGCCGATTCCCACATTCGTATTGTCCACTTCTTCATATTTTGTATGGATTGCCTCAAAGACCGGTTTCAGTTCTTCAAGTGCTTCTACCGGACACTGTCCTGCCTCAATGGCTTCCTGGGCTTTTCTCACTTCCTTCGCACGTCCTACGTAAGCCGGATCTTTTCTGGAAAGGGTAAATTCTGCCAGTCCGAGAGGATTGGAACGATAGGAAGAAGTCTCTCCCGATGGAATCAGCTCATCTGTCGTTGTAACCGGATCATGGATTTCAGAAACAACTTTCAGAATCATGTTCTCCGGAAGGGCACTCATCTTCGGCCAGTCTTTAATATTCGGTCCGAATTTAATCTCTACGGAAGGATCTGCCACCCCTTTGCTGTCAAAGACACGGTTTTCGTAAATACTGCTGTCAAAATGATATTTCCTTCCTTTATATTCAATATCAGCAAGATCTGTTGCCGGAGTAAGATATCCCTTATTCGCTGCCGTTGCGGCAATGGAGCGGGCATCCATCAGGGCAACGGATGCAATCTGTCCATTCTGAAGTTTCGATCCCTCTCTGTTCGGGAAGTTTCT
>JALFIK010000020.1 GCA_022776205.1 Eubacterium sp. | reverse complement strand
GTGTAGCAAGTGCTGCCGCATACTTGGGTGTTGCTTTAACAAACTCCTTAAGCATTGCTTCAGTTATTATTCTTCCTTCTTTTCTAGATTTCATAGTTGCTTGTAGCTTTCCAGCACGTATCCATCTTCGAACGGTTTCCTCCGATGTATTAAGCATCTTAGCAACTTCTTTCACGTTATAAGATTCCATATCATTCCTCCTAAAAATCATACTACTCCTTTTTTACAACACCGTCAATATTTTGTGGTATTAAAATGTAGCATTAAAATATATAAAAAAAGCCACAACAAGTGTTGTAGCTTTCTTCCAATCTATCATTTGTTACATTTGCACAAAAATCATGTGTTTTTTCTGGGTTATTATCCTCACACAAATAGAACGTAAGCCTTTCTATTATTACATTTCAGAAGTTCGTATTAAATGGTGCCGTGGCATATACACAAAATTCCAGACTCTCACTGTGGAAATCTGAGCATATCACATTTAAAACTTTCTGTCTAAAACAACCTCATTATCTACATTAAATGTTACACCATCCCAAAATGCTCCAAAGCCTCCCGTATAGCCTTCTCCTTTTTCTCCGGACACTTCGGCTGCTTAGCATTCTCCGACTTAGGCAAATTATAGTTTTCTCTCATATCCATTCCGCACTTTCTTCTTACCTGTGCAATGTTAAGATTAGATACCATCATACCCGTCTGTTTCATTACATACTGCTGGATTTCTCTATAAGTAGCCTTCGTCTCCGCACTTGTAATATCCAGTTCATCCAATTCCAAATCAACCTCAATATGATCATCCGCTTTGCGTTGGGACAAAAGAACAACCGTCTCAACATGGGCGGTCCCCGGGAACATGTCAACCAGGCAGCATTTTTTTACTTCATACCCTGCTTCTTTTAACATGGCAAGATCTCGCATCAGACTGGTCGGTTTGCAGCTTACATAGACCATTTCATCCACACCGAAACCGATAATTTTTCTTAAGGCTTTCGGATTGATGCCGTCTCTCGGCGGATCGAGGACGAGAATGTCCGGCTTTTTTGTGAGGTTATCCACAACGGACAGAACATCGCCTGCAATGAATTCACAGTTGGTAAGGCCGTTATCCACTGCATTTTTCTTTGCGGCTTCCACGGCTTCTTCCACAATTTCCACACCGACAACTTTACTGGCTACAGGAGCAAGCATCTGAGCGATGGTCCCTGTTCCGGTGTAAAGGTCGTAGATCAGCTTGTCTTTTGTCTCACCCACGTATTCCCGGACTTTATCATAGAGTACTTCTGCACCGAGGGTATTTGTCTGGAAAAAGGAGAACGGTGAAATTTTAAAACGCATATCAAAGAGGTATTCATAAAAATAGTCCTGTCCGTAAAGAATTTTTGTTTCATCGCTTTTTACCACGTCGGCAAGAGTGTCATTGACCGTGTGGAGGATTCCCACAACTTTTCCTTTCAGCTTGCAGGAAAGAACAGCAGTGACAAATTCCTGTTCATCGAGAACATCCTGGGAGGTGGTAACCAGATTGAGCAGGATGTCACCGGTTTTTACACTTCGACGCAGAACAAGGTGACGCAGAAAACCCTCATGACGGATTTTATGAAAAAATGTTGCTTTCTTGTCTTTAAAATAATCCAGCACTACATTGAGAAGTAGATTAAAGTCCGGATGAACGATACGGCAGTCTTTTAATGTGACGATATCATAAAAACTGTTCTTTTTATGCATGCCAAGGGCGAGCGGTCCGTCCTTTTCCTCGTCTCCAAAGGTAAATTCCATCTTATTACGGTACCCTTCCGTAATAGGGCTTCCGTAAATTTTTTCCACTGGAAAAGAGAATCCACTCTTCTGGATGAGATCTTCTACCTGTCGTTTTTTTAAGGAAAGCTGTTCCTCGTAAGGAAGATTCTGATAACGACAGCCACCGCAGTCACCAAAATGAATACAGGCTGATGGCTGTTCCACAGGCGCCGGCTCTAAGACTTCGAGCAGGCGTCCCTCCACCCGGTCTTTTCTTTTTTTACTGATGGAAAAACGGATTTTCTGGCCCTCCAGTGCATTTTTAACTACCACTCTCTGACCTTCCAGCTCCAGAATTCCTTTGTTGGGAAACTCTGTTTTTATTACGTTTCCTTCAAATATTTCTCCCTTTTTCATCCTGTCTCCTTTTCCATTTGAAATTACTATCCCGGATATCATGATCTTGGCACTATCTCCGGGAAAAATTTTCTTAATAGTTTCTCAGCGAATAAAAGCGGAATGGACGCATGCATCCTTCCGCATTGTAATATCAGGTTCTCATATTTTAAGTTCACTGAATTTTGATCTATAATATCCGTGTCCGAAGTGAGCCTCTCCTTCCTCATCAATTTCCATGATCAGAAATGTTGGGCGACGATCAGCCTGTCTTGGATAGGAAAGACTTCCCGGATTCAGAATCGTCAGATCTTCTCCTATCTCAATATAGGGCTTGTGGGTATGTCCGAACATCACTATGTCAATTCCGTCTTCCAGGGCCTTTTTCCGAAGTCGTTCCACTCCCCGGTATACATGATACATATGGCCGTGTACAACCCATACTTTATAGTCTCCGATATGAAAAATATCCTGGGATGGAAGATCAAGGTTGTAGTCATTGTTTCCCGCAACCAGATGAACCGGACAGTCCACCAGGGAGCGAATATAATCATCTCCACGTTCCACATCACCACAGTGAATCAGCATATCAATTTTTCCGACCTGCTCTATGACTCCCTCCACATCATCATTTCTTCCATGGGAGTCACTGATCACGAGTATTCTCATCTTTCTGTTTTCCATCTACTGCAAAATCTCCTTTATCTGGCGAAGTGCCTTCCCCCGGTGACTGATTTCATTCTTTTCTTCTGCGGACAGCTGTGCTGTTGTGCATTTTCGATCCGGCAGATAGAAAATCGGATCGTATCCAAAACCATTTTCTCCGGCCGGTTCGTCGGCAATCCTTCCTTCGATGGTCCCCCGTCTTGTTTCCACCCTTCCGTCAGGAAATGCCGCAGCAATCACACAGACGAACCGTGCAGTACGGACAGGAGCCGGGACACCGTGAAGCCTGTCTAAAATAATTTGATTTTTTATGCGATAGGAAGTATTTTCTCCCATATAACGGGCAGAGTAAACACCCGGTTCTTTATTAAGAAAATCCACTTCTAATCCGGAATCATCTGCCAGGACAAGACATCCTGTCACCTCCATGACTGTCTTTGCCTTAATGATGGCATTCTCCTCAAAAGTTGTTCCGTCCTCCACAATATCCACATCAACACCGGCTTCTTTCATAGAGAGGATCTCATAATCAAGATCTCCGAGAATCTCTCGGATTTCCTTCATCTTTCCTTCATTGCCCGTAGCAAATATGAGTTTCTTTTTCATGAATCTTTTCCTCCCAAATCTTTTTCCCTGCAATCTTTTTATGCCTGCTCCGGTCTCTTCCTCTTCGGAGGCTTCGGACCGGGGAACATATAAAAATAGGTCTTCATCATTCCATTATAGATTTTACGGTTTTTCGCCGCTTTCTTTCCAATATATCTCTCTGCATCTTTATAAGCAGTTATCACATATTCCGACCAGCCGTCGAGTCCTTCAAAAGCCTTTCCCATCTCCCGGTAAAGAACCGGCAGATCCTCCTTGTCTTCGAGTCGTTCTCCATATGGAGGGTTGGTAATGATAAATCCGTACTTTTTCGGATGGCTTAACCGATGCACCGGTCTTTGCTGGAAATGAATGTGTTCTTCCACTCCGGCCCTCTTTGCATTCTCCCTTGCTGCCTTTACAATATAAGGATCGATGTCATATCCCTGGATATCCATCTTAACACTGTGATCAACAAGAGACCGGGCCTCCTCAAATCCTCTTTCAAACAGTTTCTCCGGGACAATGTTTGGCCATTTCTGTGCCTGAAAATCTCTGTTCATCCCCGGAGCAATATTTGCTCCCATCATGGCCGCTTCAATCGGAAAGGTTCCGCTTCCACAGAAAGGATCCACAAGAATCCGGTTCTTATTCCACGGAGTCAGTTTAATAAGAGCTGCCGCCAGAGTTTCCTCGATCGGTGCCTTGCTTACCATCTTCCGGTATCCCCTTTTGTGAAGGCTTTCCCCGGAAGTATCCAGACCAATTGTTACCATATCCTTATAAATAATGACCCGGACAGGATACTCTTCCCCGTCCTCCTCAAACCAGCGAATATGATAATGTTCCTTCATCCTTTCCACCATGGCTTTCTTTACAATGGACTGAATATCGGAAGTGCTGAACAACTTGCTTTTCACCGAGGTTGCCTTCGTTACCCAGAACCGGGCATCCGGCGGGAAATAGTCCTCCCACGGCACTTTTTTTACATTCTGAAACAGCTCTTCAAAGGTCTCTGCCTTAAATTCGGCCACCTTTAAAAGAATTCTCTGTGTCGTTCTCAAAAAAATATTGGCCCTTACCAGTGCTTCCATATCACCGGTAAATGTCACCTTTCCGTCTTCAACGCGCACAATGTCATAACCCAGATCTGTGATTTCTCTCTTGCAGACCGCTTCAAGTCCGAAATGGCATGGTGCAATAAATTCATATCTGTTGTTCATCTTTCCTCCATTGCTAGATTATCGTTAGAATTTCTACCTAATAATATCATTATTTTACTTTTTATCTTCTGCCCTGTCAAGATACAGGCACTTCAGGAGAATGACTAAAAAAAGAAGAACCACCATTCCGGCAGCCCTTCTTCGTGCTTTTTCCCTATGAATTTATTCGGAAATAATCTTAATAAATTTCTTCTTTCCTCTCTTTAACACTTTCCCTTCCCCTTTAAAATCATCTAAAGTAAAGGAAGCTTTCACATCTGTCACTTTTTCTCCGTCTAAAGTAACACCACCCTGGGTGACATTTCTTCTGGCTTCCGAACGGGTCGTTGCCAGTTTGGCCTTTACAAGAAGACCGAGGATATCGATTGCCCCATCCTGTAAATCTGCCTCTTCAATTTTGCAGGATGGCATATCCTCCGTGTTACCTCCCTGGCTGAATAAGGCCCTTGCACCATTTTGTGCTTTCTTGGCCTCTTCCTCTCCATGAACTAACTTGGTAAGCTCATAGGCAAGGATCTCTTTTGCCTCATTTAACTTGCTGCCTTCCCACTGGTCCATGGCATCAATTTCTTCCAAAGGAAGAAATGTGAGCATGCGGATACATTTGAGCACGTCGGCATCGGCAACATTTCTCCAGTACTGATAAAAATCAAATGGGGATGTCTTATTAGGATCAAGCCACACAGCACCCGACTGGGTCTTTCCCATCTTCTTTCCCTCTGAATTCAGGAGAAGGGTGATTGTCATGGCATACGCATCCGCATCCGGTCCTAATTTACGACGAATCAGTTCCGTACCGCCTAACATGTTGCTCCACTGGTCATTACCGCCAAACTGCATATTACAGCCATACTTACGGTATAATTCATAAAAATCATAGCTCTGCATGATCATGTAATTGAATTCGAGGAACGAAAGTCCCTTCTCCATCCTCTGTTTATAACACTCTGCGCGAAGCATATTATTCACAGAGAAACATGGGCCAACCTCACGGAGTACATCGATATAATTCAAATCCAGAAGCCAGTCTGCATTATTAACGAGCATGGCTTTTCCATCGGAAAAGTCAATAAACCGGCTCATCTGCTTCTTAAAACATTCCACATTGTGATCGATGGTCTCTTTCGTCATCATCTGACGCATATCCGTCCGTCCTGAAGGATCGCCGATCATGGCGGTTCCGCCCCCAATCAGCGCAATCGGTTTATTTCCGGCCATCTGCAGACGCTTCATCAGACACAGTGCCATGAAATGACCGACATGAAGACTGTCTGCCGTCGGGTCAAAACCGATATAAAATACGGCCTTTCCGTTATTAATAAGTTCTTTAATTTCAGCTTCATCTGTTACCTGGGCGATCAATCCTCTCGCCACAAGTTCGTCATATACTGTCATAAAATCCTCCGGAATCTATTCATCTGTTTTTATCTGTCAAACTTTAACGTTTACTATTGTATTAAACTTTATTTTCTTTGTCAACTGTCATTCCTGGTTTTACGGCGTATTTTCCGCATCTTCCCGAAGAAAGAGAGGCTGTCGTCCTGTTAAAAAACAGTGCACAGCCTCTCACATGCAAAAATATTTTATCAGAATTTAAAGACAGCAACTCCGTAAGCCGGCAGCTTGTAGGCGATGGAATATTTCCTGTTATCCGCCTCTTTTTTCACCGGTTTATATTCTTTCGGCCGTTTCTTTCCACTTCCTCCGTATTTTTTGTCATCACTGTTAAGAACGAGTGTATGTTTTCTCCGGCAGGTTGTTCCCACACGATACTTCGGTCTGTCCACCGGGGTAAAATTGACGACAAACAAAAGATTATTCTTTCCGCTGGCAGAATGTCTGACAAAGGAAAAGATGCTTCGGTCCCCGTCATTGGCATTGATCCACTCAAAACCTTCCGGCCAGCAGTCGTATTCATAAAGACATTTATTATTGCGATACAGATGGATCAAATCTCTCACAAAGGTCTGCAGCTGGCTGTTCCGTTCCTTCTCAAGCAGGAACCAGTCCAGTTCTCTCTTCTCGCTCCACTCCCTGTGCTGTCCGAAGTCCTGTCCCATAAAGAGAAGTTTCTTTCCCGGGTGTCCGAGCATAAAAGCATAACCCGCCATCAGATTCTTAAATTTATCATCGTAATCTCCCGGCATCTTCTCAATCATGGAGCACTTCAAATGTACAACTTCATCATGGGATAAAACAAGCATATAATTCTCTGAATAGGCATAAACCATGGCAAAGTTCATCTTCGTGTGATTAAACTTCCTGAAATACGGATCCAGCTTCATATATTCAAGGAAATCATGCATCCATCCCATGTTCCACTTCAGGCTGAATTCCAGTCCGCCATATTCTGCCTTGTCTGTTACCTTCGGCCACGCAGTCGATTCCTCAGCGATCATTACCGTGCCCGGATTTCTCTTCTTTACAATACTGTTTAAATGACGGAAAAATTCGATTGCCTCCAGGTTTTCATTCCCGCCGTAAATATTCGGTACCCACTGTCCGTCATCCCGGCCGTAATCCAGATAAAGCATCGAGGCCACTGCATCGACACGAAGTCCGTCCACATGATATTTCTCCAGCCAGAACAATGCATTACAAATCAGGAAGTTCTGTACTTCGGTTTTTCCGTAATCAAAAACCTTCGTGCCCCAGTCCGGATGCTCTCCCTTTCTCGGATCTGCATATTCATAAAGACAGGTACCGTCAAATTCTGCCAGGCCAAAGGCATCTCTCGGGAAATGTGCCGGCACCCAGTCAAGAATGACCCCGATATTATTTTTATGTAAATAATCTACCAGATACTGAAAATCGTGAGGATCTCCATGGCGGGAGGTCGGTGCAAAATAGTTCGTCACCTGATATCCCCAGGAACCATCGAAAGGATGTTCCGCAATGCCCATCAGTTCCACATGGGTATATCCCATATCTTTTACATACTCGGTAAGCTCTTTGGCAAGTTCTCTGTAATTATAAAAGCCATCCTCATCTTCCTCAGTCTGTTCATGTTTCTTCCAGGAACCCGGATGTACTTCATAAACAAACATCGGAGACTTCTTCTCGTCAAACTTCTCCCTTTTCTTCATCCACTTGCTGTCATGCCACTTAAAATCAGAGATATCAGTCACAATTGATGCGTTATTCGGTCGAACCTCTGCCTGAAATGCATAGGGATCTGCCTTGAGTACCTTCTTCCCGCTCTTCGCTGTCACACAGTATTTATAAATCGTCCCCGGTTCCATATCCGGCATGAACAATTCATAGATGCCAAGCGGCTCGAGTCTCTTCATCTCATCCGCCTCTTCATCCCATTCATTAAAAT
>JALFIK010000091.1 GCA_022776205.1 Eubacterium sp. | reverse complement strand
TAGTGGATGTTGCCACTCTGACGGGTGCCTGCCAGGTTGCTCTCGGTGACCGTTTCACCGGCGCTTTTTCTAACAATGACGAGCTGATGGCCAAGACGGTGCAGGCTTCCATTCTCGCCGGAGAGAATATCTGGAGACTGCCGATGGGCGACGACGAATACAGCGACTTAAACGCTTCTTCCGTTGCCGACATTGCCAACTGCGGTAAGAAGTGCGGTGCCATCGCCGCAGCAAGATTCCTGAACGCTTTCGTGGAAAAGAAACCGTGGCTTCATCTCGATATTGCCGGCACTTCCGAATCCGATGAGGACAAGGAGATTTACGCAAAAGGCGGAACCGGCGCCGCAGCCATGCTCCTTTATGAGCTGGTAAAACTCACCGAAAAACCTTATAAGAGTTATTAATTTCCGATAATTAATTTCTTATCAAAGAAAAATAACCCGCGGGATGCAGAGCGATATGATTTTCTCTGCGTCCTGCGGGCTTTTTATGTACCTCTTCCTCTATCTTCTTCTGTTGGACTTTAGAAAATTGTACATAAGACATACTGCAACAATAATAACGATCGTAGTAATCCCCTGACTCAGTGACACAATTTCTTCCTCCTCTTTTGTTTTTTCTAGTATAACACTTTCGGGTTTGATAGGAAATGGCGTAATTTCCTATCAAATAAAAAAAGAGCATCCTGACAACCAATTCGGGATGCTCTCTCAATACTGTTCAATTATGTCCAACGGTCTAATACCTCCTTCGGATTCTGAACTCCTCTGCGGTACTTACGTTCATTCTTTCTTCTATCTTCTACAAAAGAAAGAGTTTCCCGTCAACCTGCTTCCGATCCAGGAATCACTGATTATATTCTCCAAACTTCGGTGTCTTCGTCTTATGAATTCAAAGCAAGCTCCTTGATCTATCTGGTATCTTCTTATCTTACTCTTCTATGGAAGCCTTTCTGCTGAAATGCCGCTTCTAAAATCCTGTACTTTTTGATCTGCAGCCTTACCTGAATTCCTAACTAAAATCTTCTGGTGGTCTGTACCTCCTGTAATTATTTTGGTCTGATTCTTAAACTAAATCTTCTGGCGGTCTGTACCTCCTGTTTCTTATCGTTTCGAAATTCTAACTTAAGTTTTCGGTGGTCTGTACCTCCTTCTGTCTTATTTAAATTCTGAAATCATCCTAACTTGTGTTTGGCGTTCTCACCTCTTCTTCTAAATAAGCAAAAACATCTAATTTCAAAATCTATATGATGGACTATTCCGTCCGTTCTTTGTTTGTATCTGTATTATATATTAGAAATTCCTCTTTGTCAACACTATTTTAAATTTTTTTGTGGATTTTCTTAGAATCATCGTATTTTATATTTATTGTTTGTTTTTATTACTGCCATTGTTTGAATTGTCTGACTATTCTTCTATGTGAAAATTCTCCCGGATTTCGTTTCTTCCCCAGAGTTCCACCTCATTTTGCCAGGCCAGATTGCGGGCACTTTTCGTAAAGCCGCTGTTAGTAACGACCATCGCTCTGTCCGCATTGTAGTAAGCGATGGCGCCGACGGCTTCCTGGACCGCAGCGATTCCCACGTTCTTTTCGTATCGCTTTGCCTGAACCACAGTCTTTTTCCCCCATTTTCTAAGAAGGAGATCGGCACCGTAATCATGACTTAGATCCGTAAGCGTTACCCGGTAACCAAGGCGGCGAAACTGGGCTGCCAGATACCGTTCAAAGGCCCGTCCGCTCAGTTTGTCTATTTTTTTCATTTTCATATGAAGATAACGGAGGGTAAAGAGCCGGCGGAAAAACAGCAGGATCGCACAGGCGCAAAGTATCGTGCAGGCGACGGCTTTCTCCTCCTCCCCACCGGTATAAAAAACGTATCCCTGCCCGTAGGTTACAACCATTGCCGAAAACCACAGCCAGATCCATAGATCGAAGTGTCTCATGTATTTTTGCCTTTCTGTTTTTGTATGCAAGCAAGTATACCACAGTTTTTTCCCTCTGGAAAGAAAAAAGTTCCTATACTCTGTCCCTCTTTTGTAGTATGATAGAGGTAGAAAATTATTTTGGGGAGGTGGGTTTTTTGTCAGATTTTTCTACATATTTTCTGATGACCGCAGAGGACGCAGTGGCCTATGTCCGCGAGAAGACAGATTTCTTTACCCCGGATGCGGTTCTTTTAGGAAAGGAGATCGGCGACGGAAATTTGAATTATGTTTTCCGGGTAAAGGATGAGAAGAACGGCCGTTCCATCATTATAAAGCAGGCAGGAGAACACCTGCGCATCTCGGAAGCAATGACGCTTTCGACGGACCGGGGGCGCATTGAGTCGGATATTCTCACACTGCAGGAAAAGCTTTGTCCGGGTCTGGTGCCGAAGGTGTACCTGTATGATCCGGTGATGTGCGCTATGATCATGGAAGATATGACGGGACACCGGATGATGCGGGACGGGCTCATTGCCCATGAGATTTACCCGCAGTTTGCAGAGCAGATCACGACGTTTCTTTCCCGTTCCCTTCTTCTTACCAGTGATGTGGTGATGGATCATCAGGAGAAGAAGGCTCTCGTAAAGCGTTTTATGAATCCGGAGCTTTGTGATATTACGGAAAATCTTGTATTCGGGGAACCGATGCTTGATTATAACGGAAGAAATGATGTTTCTCCCGGCATAAAGGATTTTGTAACCCGGGAGATTTATGGAGATGAAGTACTGCGGACCGAAGTCGGCAAGCTGAAATTTTCTTTTATGAACAATGCCCAGGCCCTTCTTCACGGGGATCTTCATACGGGTTCCATTTTTATCAATCAGGAACACAGCTTTGTTTTTGATCCGGAATTCGCCTTTTTCGGACCGATGGGTTATGATATTGGGAATGTGATCGCCAATCTGTTTTTTGCCTGGGCAAACGGGAATGCCACCATCCGTGATCCGGCAGAGAAGTCGCATTTTTGCGGCTGGTGCATGACGACGATCATGGATGTGGTGGATCTTTTTAAAGAGAAATTCCGAAAGCTTTATGAGGAGACGGCGACGGAACCTCTGGCCCGGTCGGAAGGCTTTTTGGATACATATCTGGAGGGAGTTCTTGCCGATACGGCCGGTTTTGCCGGAACGGAATGTATCCGGCGGATCGTGGGAATCGCCCATAACCGGGATATTCTCGTGATTGAGGACGAGAGGAAGCGGGCAGAGGCAGAAAAAATTCTTCTTCTTTTTGCCAAGGATGTGATTCTTCACCGGAAGGAATTTCTTAGTGGCTCAGATTATTACCAGGCCATGGAACGGGCCATTCTTGCCGTGGAACCGGATCATCCGGTTTTCGGAGAAAAGAAGGGGATTCTTGATTATGATACGGTAGCGTTAGATGATTACCGTCACGCCCTTGTCATCATCGACCAGACGAAGCTTCCGTCCCGCATCGAGTTTCTTTCCCTCACTTCCCAGGAAGAGATTTGGGATGCGATTTATCTGCTTAAAGTACGGGGCGCTCCGGCCATCGGTGTAGCTGCCGCCATCGGCATTTACCTTGCCGCAAGGGAAATCAATGCTTCGGATTTTGATACGTTTTACCGGGAATTTAAAAAGGCTTCCGATTATCTCAATTCTGCACGCCCGACGGCAGTCAATCTGTCCTGGGCCCTGAAACGGATGGAGGAAGTCGTTCTTTCCCATAAGACCGATCCTGTTTCCCAGATTGTCCGCGCCCTGCATGACGAGGCAGTGGCCATCCGGGAGGAGGACATTTCGGTGTGCCGTTCCATCGGCAAATACGGTCTTTCTCTTGTAAAGCCGGGAGACGGTCTGCTCACCCACTGTAATGCGGGCCAGCTTGCCACGGTAAAATACGGAACGGCCACAGCGCCGATGTATCTTGGCCAGGAGGAAGGGTATCACTTTAAAATTTACTGTGATGAAACCCGCCCGCTATTACAGGGAGCGCGTCTTACCAGTTTTGAACTTTCCAGTGCGGGAATGGATGTCACGGTTCTTTGCGATAACATGTCCGCCTCCCTGATGCGGGAAGGAAAAATAAACGCAGTCTTTGTGGGATGTGACCGGGTTGCCCGAAACGGAGATACAGCAAACAAGATCGGCACCTCCATGGTTGCTCTTGCTGCCAGACGATACGGAGTCCCTTTCTATGTCTGCGCACCGACTTCCACCATCGACCGCTCTGTTTCCGACGGAAACGGCATTGTCATTGAACAAAGAACGGCGGAGGAAGTGACAAAAATGTGGTACGAAAAGCCGATGACCCCGGAAAATGTCCATGTATATAATCCGGCATTTGACGTGACAGACCATGACCTTATCACCGGAATCGTCACAGAATTCGGTGTGGCTTATCCGCCGTACGAAAAATCATTCCAGGAGATTTTCCTGCGAAAGGAGATCAAGAAGGCCGTGGAAGAAATCGCGGAAAAGATGGATTTATCATAGGGTGCCCGCCACGAAAAAACTGCATTATCCGCAAAAAAATACAGAGCAAAGAAAAAATCCATTGTATAACCTGAGGCGATACAATGGATTTCTTTTTTTACTTTTTTGCTTTTATGTAGAAAAATTATATATTGATTGCTGCTTATTATCTATTCATCTATGCCTGTTTCTTTGTATTGTCGAGGGCTGCAATTCCCATTTCGTCGGTACGGATACGGACAACATTTTCCACATCGTACAGGAAGATCTTACCATCGCCGTACTCGCCGGTGTAGAGGGCTTTCTTTGCTGCTGCAACGACAAGTTCCGGTGGAACAGTGGATACTACGATATCTACCTGAATCTGTGGCAGAAGGTTCATATCCATCTTAACACCACGGTACTGGCCTGTCTTTCCTTTCTGTGTACCACATCCCATTACATGAGATACTGTCATACCGGTTACACCGATCTGGCTCATGGCATCTTTCAGGATGGAGAATCTGTCTTCCTTACATACAATGGTAAGTTTTGTATAACGTCCGCCTGCCGGTTTGGTCTCATCACCAAGAACAGGAGCAAGCTTCTTGTCTCTTAAATCTGTTACGTCGATAGTTTCTGTAGTCACACCACCCATGCTTGTTGCAGAGATCGGAAGGAAGTCTGCGTATGCGGAAGCAAGGTCGTGTTCGGAAATATCCAGACCAATGATTTCTTCTTCCGGAGCAACACGAAGACCGATTGTCTTCTGCAAAATTTTAAATACGATAAACATGGCAACTGCTGCATATGCGAGGATACATAAAACACCAAGACACTGAACACCAAGGAGATGAGCTCCGCCACCGTAGAATAAACCATCTTTATAATCAAAAAGACCAACTGCCACGGTACCCCACAGACCGTTACATCCGTGAACGGCTACGGCACCAACCGGGTCGTCAATTTTTAATTTCTGATCAATAAATTCAACAGCTACTACTACAAGGATACCATCAACAAGACCGATGATCGTTGCACCTAAGGCATCTACATTGGCACATCCTGCTGTAATACCTACAAGACCTGCCAGGGATGCATTCAGACACATGGAAACATCAGGGGAACCATTTTTAAGCCAGGTAAAGATCATACAGGCAAAAGTGGCAACTGCAGGAGCGATTGTTGTTGTTCCGAGAATCTGTGCCAACTGTGTCGGATCACTTGCTGCGGCACCGTTAAATCCATACCATGCAAACCAGAGAATGAAGCATCCTAATGCACCGAGTGTTAAGGAATGTCCAGGGAATGCATTCACAACGGTCTTTCCATCTTTTCCTTTTGTATATTTACCAATACGAGGTCCAAGTAATGCTGCGCCGATTAATGCGGCAATACCACCAACCATATGAATTACAGAAGAACCTGCAAAATCAACATAGCCTAATTTGCAAAGCCAGCCCTGGCTGTTCCAGACCCAGCCTGCTTCAATCGGGTATACGATCGCGCTGATCACGCCGGAATAAATACAGTAAGTACTGAATTTTGTTCTTTCTGCCATTGCTCCGGAAACGATGGTTGCTGCTGTCGCACAGAAGACTAACTGGAAGAAGAAGTTCGGCCAGTTAAAGTTTGCGAAATCGGTAAACATCTGATAATCCGGCATTCCGATCAGACCGAAGAAATAATTCTCACTGTTCATGATTCCATAACCGAGTAAGAAGAATACAACCGTTCCGATACAGAAGTCCATCAGGTTTTTCATGATAATATTGCCGGCGTTTTTTGCTCTGGTAAAACCAGTCTCTACCATTGCAAAACCACACTGCATAAAAAATACTAATACCGCACCTAAGAGGTACCATACACTCATATCCATACTCATTCACTCCTCTTTAAAATTTTTTTCTATTTTTTCGAAGAGATGCGCGCGTTTCGAAAAAAATTTATGCGATGCGGGAGAGTATCTCTCACAAGGCAACAGCTGTAATTATCCAAACAATAAAAAAGCGCCAAAACAAATTTGTTTCAGCGCCCTTGCTTGTATGCATATATTCTTACATTTTTCTTTCCATAAGTCAATGTGGAATTTTACCTAATATTTTTAATTTTATACATAAATATTTATAGAATTCTCCCATCATTTTTTTCTAAAAAAAAGCTTGATTTATTATATTAAGTTTCATCCCATTTTTACTTAATTTTAATTTGTTTTCCTCCATCCGGGCGGATATTTATTCTTTAAAACACCGTTTACCAGCTTTCCAAAGCCAAGAGGATATCCCTCCACTGTGACAAGATACCATCCTTTTTTCTTCCGGTCTTCTCCCGTCATGTCATCAACAAGAAGAGTTTCCCCTTTTAAATAACGGGCGAGCCTCTCATCCTCTCCCCGAAATTCCAGCACCTGATCAAAATCTTCTGACGACAAGGCCAGGGCAAGGGGCTGGGACGGCTCAAATCGTTTCTTCTTAAGTTCACCCATGAACAGGCCGTTTCTTAAGAAATGAAGTCCCCTTCCGTCATAGTTGGGCTCTGGCAGATAGTAGAGACTGTCCCCACGTACATCGATTCTTTCCGGTACAAAAGTTCTTTTTATGTGCGAGAAGAATTCCTCCAGCGCTGCTTTCTGTTCCTTATTGAAACGTGGCGCTTTTCCGGCAGTTTTTCCTTTGTTCTCTGCGGTTTTCGCGCTCTTTTCTTTTTTCTTTAATAACGCCATAAAATGTCCCTCGCCTGCCATCTTATGCGGCCAGATCCGCCGGCAAAGACGACAGCTTTCATCGAACCGTTCTCCCGCAAAGGAAGTAAGCCCTTCCGAAAATCCTTCGTAGTCTTCCATCGGCACCACTTCCATCTCCGGCCGTACGGAAAGAAGGTGGGTGATGGTTTTCTCATTTTCCAGCGGAGAAAATGTACAGGTGGAATAGAGCATCATGCCGCCCGGCAGGAGCATGTCCGCTGCCTGTACAACGATCTCTCTTTGTATTTTTGAAAAATATTCCGGCCCTTTCTCCAGCCAGGCATCCACCACCGCCGGATTTTTCCGGAACATCCCTTCGCCGGAGCAGGGAGCATCCACCATAATCTTGTGAAAATATTCCGGAAATCGTTTTGCAAGCACATGGGGCGGTTCACTGGTGACAAAACTGTTGGAAATACCGAAAAGTTCCAGATTGCGCAGTAAAGCTCTTGCCCTTGCCGTGTTAATATCATTGGCCACAAGAAGGCCCTCGCCTTTTAAGGCCGAGCCAAGCTGGGTCGCTTTCCCACCCGGTGCAGCGCACAAATCCAGCACCCGCTCCCCCGGCTTTACCGGAAGACGGGAAGCCGGTGTCATGGCACTGGGTTCCTGCAGGTAGTAAAGTCCCGCATTGTAAAAAGGGTGCCTTGCCGGGGCATCCTCTGCCTCATAAAAATATCCATTGGGGATCCACGGTATTTTTTTCAAAGGAAAAGGAGCAATTCTTTCGAATTCCTCCAGTGTTATTTTCCCTGTATTTACCCGCAGACCATAATTTCTCTCCGCGCCAAAGCCGGAAAGAAATGCTTCATAATCTTCTCCCAGAATCTCCTGCATGGTATCGAGAAAAGACTGTGGTAAATCTGCCATGTATGTCTCCTTATGTATTCTCTTCCTTCATCTCTTTGCTGCCGTTCTTCCGCCTCAGAAGCTCACCGATGATTACCTTCCTCGTAATGATTCCGATGAAAACATTTCTGCCGTCCACGACGGGAACAAAATTCTGATTCAGAATATGCCGGTCTAACTGGGCAATATCCGCATCGATGCTCACCGGCTCATAATCCCAGCGGAACTTCATCGAGCTCACCCGGACTCTGCGCATCGCTTCCATATCCATGTGATATTCCTCGATCAGATTCCAGAGAAAATCTCCCTCGGAAATCGTTCCCACGTACCGTCCTTCCCCGTCGATGACCGGAACAGACTGATAGCCGTGTTTGTGGATTAGACGCAGTGCCTGGGCAACGGTGTCGTCCTGATGAAGATAGGTTACCTCACTCTTTGGTATTAAGTAAAATGATATGTTCATGTTAACTCGCTCCTTTTACTTCTGTGTGTGGTTACATGTTTCCTCATGCTTTCCTTCCTGACACATCTTCATCATACCATATATGTTCCGGTTTTCCCAGTGTTCCCGAAAACCTTCATGAAATCTTCATAATTGCGTAATGGATTGTGGAAAATAGTTTGTTTCTTACCATTTTCTTCTACAGTGTCTTCTGTAGATACGGAACGACCAGTTGCATAAACTCCTTCGCCCTCGGCCACCATGCCTCGTGGGGCACTTCTTCCTTCACATCGCCGGAAATATTGTATACAGCAACCAGCGCGTCCGGGTCGTCGGCAAACTTCTCAAATTCCTTCAGTTCTACCTTAAACACATTACCCACACTGGAAAACTCCCTCTCCGGACGATCTGTCCTGTAAAGATAACTCTGAACGATGGCATGATCTATGTAGCACCCCTTCGTGATCTCCTGCTCCACATTCCCGATATGTGTAAGCTGTTCCTTCTTAAGAGCAAGGCCCAGCTGCTTTTTAATCTGATGAATCATGGCTTCCTCATGAGTCTCTTCCGGATCAATATGCCCGGAGGTGAGAATATCATAGGCTCCCTGATAAACCGGATCATCCTCGGCTCTCTTGTGCACATACAGCCAGACCCGGTCCCCCTCCTTCTCGATAAACCAGAAATGAACGACCTGGTGTAAAAGTCCCTTCGTGTGCACTTCCTCATAGGTCGCCACCCCGATCACATTATATAAACTGTCATAAACCTTATACGTCTTCTCTTCCATATTTCCTCCTTACCGCCCTTTCCTGCGGTTTCTTTTTCTTCCCCTATTGTACCGCACATAAAAAAAATTTCCAGTGCTATTTTAGCACTTTTTGACAAAGATCACCCTTTGTTTTCCGCCTTGAGTTTCCCCTGGATTTCCTGTATAATAACTGCCATACATCACGTTAATTTTTCAGAAAAGTGGGAAGGAATTATTATGAAATCATCAGTTTTACTTTACAATTTCAATTCGTCTTTTGACGAGAAAACAAGGAATAAAATTAAATTTTTGTGCATCAAAGCCGGTGTGCAGATCCGCATCGTGGAAGAAAATCAGTATGATATGCCTCTCGGTCTCCTTGCCTTCGGAAAAAAAGAAGACCAGGCGGAGTATTTAAGAAAAGAAGCCGGGAAAACCTTTACCGACCCGATGCTTGTCTTTGCCGGTTTCTCCGGAAATCAGATCGATACCTTTTTAGACGGCATGCGCCGGGAAAAAATCCCTCCGATTTCCCTTAAAGCCATGCTGACAGAACACAATGCCGTGTGGGATTCCGTAACACTCCACGACGAAATAGAGAAGGAACATAGGCAGCTGACTTCTTCGAAGGTCTCAGTCTGACGGCTATGGGACCGCACATAGATGTTCCCTGTTAATACCGGGTTTTTGTGTGTCGTCTTCCAAATGCCAGGCGCCATATTATTAAGAAGTCTTAGAAGGTCTCAGTCTGTCTCCTGTCTTAAACAAAAAAATCCTGTCCAGATCATGGCGCTGCCCTTTGACGGGCTGCTTTAAAACGTCTTACAAAAAGACGATTTCGTCGGGCAGTCCGTCAAGAGGCAGCAGAATGATCTGAACAGGATTATTTAGACTCCGTACTTGTTTCTGCGGATGTTTTTGTGGATGTGGATGTGGAGGCTTCACTCTTCAGGCTTACCTGGGCCCAGAGTTTCTGGTCTACATCTTTTTCATAGGACCATTTTTTCTCCAGCTTTTTTGTCCACTTGTCATAAGTTTTTTCGAAGGCTTCTGATTTTTTCTGGTCTTCGATGGTTTTTTTGTTGCTGGCGGTTTCTTCCTTGTCGGTGTATGCTACCAGTTTGGCGATGACGTAACCATTGTCGCATTTTAATACTTTGTCGGCAATCTGGCCGTCCTTAAGCCCTTTCATCACTTTCTCGAATTTCTCGCCTTCTTCGGATTCGCCTGCTGCGTAGGATTCGTCGGTGTTTTCATATTTCAGTTCTTTGGCTGCTGTTTTAATGTCTTTGCCACCCTGGATTTCTTTTAAGGTTTTTTCTGCTTTTGCCTTTACCTGGGCTTTTTCTTCCTTGCTCATCTCTTTGACCGTGCCGTCATCTGCTGTTTTGCTTGTCTCGAAAACGATACGATAGATGGTAGATTTTCTTGCTTCGTCTTCCGTGACGGTGACTTTGGCTTTTTTCTCCACGGCTTCCTGTACTTTAGAGGCAAGGGTCGTGTCTTCGTAGATTTTTTCCACGTCTTCCCTTGTGGCGCCGCATTCTTTCATGACCTTCTTTCCCTTGCTGTCCTTGTAGTAAGAAAGGGCGGAGTCATCGCACTGTTCTTTTTCTTCATGAGTCAGTTCGCAATTGTATTTTTCTGCTTTTTTATTGAGAATAATCATCTGTTTCAGCTGGGAAATCACCTGTTCTTTTACGTAGTCCTCAAATGTCTGATCGTTTCCTTTCTCATCCTGACCCATGGACATGCTCCAGAAGTCGCTGCCATAGGAACTGCTGTAGTTTTCTTCATACTGGGCTCCGAGCATTTTGGCATAAAGCCAGCCTTCTTTTAAAGTGACGTCCGTGCCGTCGTAAGTGAATAATACTTTATTTCCGTCTTTCGTTTTCGTTCCCTTTCCACTGTTTGATGTGGAGCAGCCGGTCAGGAGACCGAGGGTCATCACTCCTGCAAGGATGAGGGACAAAATTTTCTTTCCTTTTGCTTTCATTAGAAACCTCCTGGTACTTATTTCTTATTTTATTTTCCTATTATATTACATATTTCTTCATACAACAATGTATAATTTATTTTTTTTGCGCCGGAGCCGGCTCCTGCAGGGCTTTTATCTGTCCGATAATTTCTCTCACTTTTGTAAGCAGTTCTTTTTTCGGAACGCGGGAGGCGTCAAACAGGAAAACCGGATTCATCTCCGTACGGATTTTCATTTGATTGCGGTATTTTTTTAAGAAACCGTCAATTTCCTCCACCCGGACTTTTGCCCGCGGATTCATGGTGAAGTAGATGGTGTCTCCTTTTTGCTCGATGGAAAGGATCCATGCCTGATGGGCTTCGTCTTTCAGGAGAGCCACATCCATAAGGCGCAGAAGCGGTGCCGGGGGATCTCCGTAGCGGTCTGTCAGTTCTTCTACGAGATCCTCGTATTCCTCTCTGGTTGCGATAAGGGCGATACGCTTATACCAGGAAAGTTTTTCTGCCTCGCTTTTGATGTAGGTTTCCGGCATAAAGGCATCCACGGACAGATCAATGGATGTATCGAAGGTGTCTTCTTCCTTCTGCTCACCTTTCATGGCTGTGACGGCTTCGTTGAGCATTTTGCAGTAAAGATCGTAGCCGACGGCTTCCATATGACCGGACTGTTCGGCGCCGAGAAGGTTGCCTGCACCCCGGATCTCCAGATCCCGCATGGCGATTTTAAAGCCGCTTCCGAGATCTGTAAATTCCCGGATGGCTTTCAGGCGCTTTTCCGCTTCTTCCTTAAGTACCGTATCCCGTCTGTACATAAGGAAGGCATATGCGGTCCGGTTCGACCGGCCTACCCGGCCTCTTAACTGGTAAAGCTGGGAGAGACCGAACATCTGGGCATCCTGAATGATCATTGTATTGACATTGGGAATATCCAGCCCTGTCTCAATGATGGTCGTTGATACTAAAACATCGATTTTTTTCTCGATGAAATCGGACATGATGCCTTCTAGCTGTCTTTCGCCCATACGGCCGTGGGCATATTCAACGGAAGCCTCCGGAAGCAGTTCCTTAAGGCGGGCTGCCACCTGGTCGATGTTGCTGACCCGGTTGTATACATAATATACCTGACCGCCCCTGGCCAGTTCTCTCTCAATGGCTTCCCGAACGAGTTCTTCGTTATATTCCATGACGTAGGTCTGGATGGCCCGCCGGTCTACCGGCGGAATTTCCAGCACGCTCATATCCCGGATTCCCGCCAGGCTCATATGGAGCGTGCGGGGAATCGGGGTGGCCGACAGGGCAAGAACGTCCACATCTTTTTTTAACTGTTTAATCTTTTCCTTCTGTTTCACGCCGAAACGCTGTTCCTCATCAATGATCAAAAGTCCTAGATTTTTGTATGAAATGGTTTTGGACAGGACTTTGTGCGTACCGATTACGATATCGATCGTACCGTTTTTGAGTCCGTCGGATATTCTTTTTTGTTCTTTCGGTGTGCAAAAGCGGGAGAGCATGGCAATCTCCACGGGATAGTGCTCCATTCTTTCCCGGAATGAGTTGTAATGCTGCTGGGCTAAGATGGTGGTCGGCACGAGATAAACCACCTGCTTGCTGTCCATCACCGCTTTAAAGGCCGCGCGGATAGCCACTTCCGTCTTCCCGTAACCCACATCCCCGCAGATGAGACGGTCCATGATCTTATGGCTTTCCATATCCCGTTTCGTATCTTCAATGGCTGCCAGCTGATCTTCTGTCTCCTCATAAGGAAAAAGTTCCTCAAATTCTTTTTGCCAGATCGTGTCTTTGCTGTAGGCAAAGCCTTCCCTGGCCTGACGCTGGGCATAGAGACTTACAAGATCCTTTGCGGCAATCTGCACCTGGGAGCGCACCCGGGTTTTTGTCTTCTCCCATTCGTTTCCCCCCAGTTTGTTCAGTTTTGGCTTTTTGGCCGAAAGGCTGGCATATTTCTGAATAAGTTCCAGCTGGGAGGCAGGAATAAACAGATTGCTGGCATCTTTGTATTCAATATTAATGTAATCTTTTGTCACCCCGTCAGATTCGATTTTTTCCATTCCCCGGTAAATACCCAGGCCGTATTTTTCATGCACCACATAGTCGCCCACGGAGATATCCGACAGGGTGTTGATTTTCTGCCCACTGTAACTGCTCTTTTTCTTTCTTTTTTTTGTTTTTCTTTCCTTAAAAATATCTTTTTCCGAGAGAACAACAAAAGAAAGGTCCGGATATTCAAAACCACCGGAAAGCCGTCCGCCGGCCACAATAATCTCTCCCGGAGCGATTTGTTTGTCAAAATCGCTCACATAGCAGGCAAGCAGCCCGCAGTCTTTTACATTTTCTGCCAGACGTCTCGCCCGGGTGGAAGAGGAGGAGAGGAGTACGATCCGGTACTTCTGCTTTTTCCACCGGTTGAGGTCTTTGACAAGCTGATCGAAGCTGTTATTGTAGGATGGCACGGGTTTTACATTTAAGGAATGGATTTCCATCGGCCGGAAATAGCCGGCATCCTGGATGACACAGCTTAACAATATGAGGGGACGGTTCATGACTTTTGCAAGAATCTCCTCATAGGGAAAGAGCAAATCCGCCTGCCCCGGCAGAACGTATCCTCCTTCCAGCCGGTTCTGCATACACATGGAAAATTCCTGTTCGTATGTTTTTCCTTTCTCGAGTACCCGGTGAGGTTCATCGATAAAAAAAAGGGTATCCTTTGGCAGATAGGAAAGGAGGGAGACCGTCTCTTCATAGAAATAGGACAAAAGTGCCTCACTGCCTTCCGCATTTCCAAAAGAGCGCAGTTCATCCTCCGTCCTCTCTGTCATTTGTTTCAGACGGGCTTTTTCCGTTTTCTTTTTTTCTTTCTGAAAAATACTTTCCTGCTTTTTGTATTCTTCTTTCATCTGACGGATGGCTTTTTCCATCTTATCCCGGGAAAGAATCATCTCCGTTGCCGGATAAATTTCCACTTTTTCAAATTTCTCAATGCTTCTCTGGGTTTCCGGGTCAAAGGAACGGATGGAATCAATTTCATCTCCCCACAGCTCGATTCGCACGGGAAGTTCTTCCGTAAGGGGGAATATATCAATGATTCCGCCCCGGATGCCAAACTGGCCAGGTGTCTCCACCATCCCGGTGTTTTCGTACCCAAGCTCTGTGAGCTTTATTTTCAGTGCCTCCGTATCCACCACCGAATCAAAGTCCAGAAACAGACATTTCTTTTTAAATTCCTCCATGGGAATCATCTTCTCCATCAGGACGTCAAGCCCTGCCACGATGGTGAGTTTTTTCTTCTCCGATAACTTTTTTAAAATTTCCATCCGTTTTCTTTCGATGTGGTTACTGTGCACATCGGCGCTGTAAAACAGCACATCCCGGGATGGATACCAGACAGTATCCGGATCAAAAAAGCTAAGATCTTCATAGAGTTCCCTGGCCTTTTCTTCTTTATAGGTGAGAACAAAACGGCAGGAGTATTCCTTTCCCAGGTTTGGGATCATGTGGGCTTTCTGGGAGTCCACACAGCCATTAAGCGCAAGGGGATACCGGCCTTCTTTCAGGGATTTTTGTATTTTTTCATAGAATTCGGACCGTAAAAGCGGTTCTTCGAATGTTTTCAATTTTCCCTCTCTTTCCTTTTCTTTTTCCCGACGCTGAACTGATTCATTGCCTCGGCAAGATTTCCTCCGGCAAACATCTCCGCTGCCCGGGCTGCTTTGTCAAGGGCTCCGGAAATGTCTTCCTTTTCTTCTTCCTTAAAGTGTCCGAGAACATAATCTGCCAGATCCTGTCCCGGGTGTTTCTCTCCGCCGATGCCTACACGGACACGGGGAAAGGTGTCACAGCCCAGGTGTTTAATAATGCTTTTCATTCCGTTATGACCGCCGGCGCTTCCCTTTGTCCTTATGCGCAGCATTCCCGGCTCCAGGCTGATGTCATCGTAAATTACGAGAAGATCTTCCGGCTCCACCTTGTAAAAATCCACCACAGCCCGCAGGCTCTCCCCGCTTAAGTTCATATAAGTCAGCGGCTTAACAAGAAGGACTTTCTGTCCTCCGATGATACCGCTTCCCACCATGGCTTTAAATTTATGCTGATTAATATCGATGTGATTTGCCTGTGCCAGGCGGTCGATGGCCATAAATCCTACATTATGCCTTGTTCCTTTATACTGGTCCGTCGGATTACCCAGTCCTGCAATTACTTTCATTTTCTGTTCCTTTCCAAAATAGTAGTCTGCCACCCGCTCTGCTGACCGGTCATCAAAGAAATCGTTGTGAAGGTGGGCGAATTGATCGACCTTTTCCAAATCCCATTTTTTCTCCCGAATGCAGGAAATCAGTTCCTCCATCGTCTCCACCACCGGACCGGGGGCGGTCTTTTCATAATCAAAATAAAATCCCCGGTCTTTATTCAAATACCATTCTTTATCAAAGGCATAAAGAATGATGGGGCGGTTTAACAGGGAGTATTCCACTGCGATGGAAGAATAGTCCGCAATCAGAATGTCCGTCATGCACAGCAGTTTCCTTATGTTTTTATAAGCGGTCATATCCGCCACCCCCTCCGGTACACGGGCGGAGTTAATCTGGGGATGGAGACGAACCATCAGGTAATATTCTTCTCCCAGTTCTTTTTTAAACTTTGCAAAATCGAAAGCAGAAAGGAGTTCCCGGTCTCTCTTTGCGTCTCCCCGGAACGTGGGAGCATATAAAACCAGCTTCTTTCCCCTCATGTCCGGATACCGGGCATAAAGTTCCTCTTTCCATGCGGCAATGTTATGCTTTTTAAAATAATAGTCCGCCTGGGGACATCCGATGCATAAAACTTTCTCTTCCGGTACCATAAATGCCTCGGCATAGTTTTTTTTGATATTCTCTGAACTGGCCAGAATATGATCCGTGTTCCGGCTTGCTGTCTCCAGCTCTGTTCTTACTTCCGGATCTTTCTCGGTAGACC
Organism: Eubacterium sp.; assembly: GCA_022776205.1. Classification (GTDB taxonomy): domain Bacteria; phylum Bacillota; class Clostridia; order Lachnospirales; family Lachnospiraceae; genus Anaerobutyricum. Next base: position 6,192 of record JALFIK010000091.1, on the reverse strand, counting down.
CGCCGAATTTCTTAAAGGATCCCATGCCGTGCCACAGCTGTACAATTTTTGTCTCCCCGGCCGGTTTCATATAGGCAAGGGGTAAAAAATTGTCATTTAAAAAGATATAGGAGGAAGTTGCCATCCGGTACGCTTTCCTGGTAAATAACAAAAATAATCTTTTTATATTTCCGGGACGCACCTCGTAGTCTGCGTGAGTGATAATATTATAAGAAAAGGGCTTCCCCCGTCTTTCCAGCTCTGCTTTCAATTCAAACAGACTCCCGGTTCCTCCCGTATTTAACTTTTCGATCAGTGTGATCTGATTCTCTTTCACTTTCCATCTCCGGAAAAAATTAAAACACCAGGCAAATATTTTGTTTGGATTCATACTCTAATCCCTTCCTTTTCGTACAATGCGTATTTTTTAGTATACCATACATTGGGATAAAAACAAAGCAGACAAAGGCACTTCCATTGATATAGGAAAAGCCGGAAAAGGAAAAGAGTCTGTTTTGGCAATTCTTTTCCAAAAACAGACTCTTTCGGTATTCTTTCATTTTGAATTGGTACTGTGATTATTATGACTACACCACAACTTCCAGTTCCCCTTCTGCAGGTACGTCTCCTGCAGCCAGAATCGCTGCGTATTCCTGCAGGATACTGCGCTGGATCATATCACGGGTGCCTGAATTAATTGGATGTGCAATATCACGATATTCGCCGTCGGACGCCTTTCGGCTCGGCATTGCAATAAATAACCCCTTCTCGCCATCTATTACCTTAATATCATGAACAACAAAGGCATTGTCGAAGGTAACGGATACTACCGCTTTCATCTTTCCTTCTTTTGCGATTTTTCGAATTCTGATATCAGTAATCTGCATGAGTATGTCCTCCCATAACATTACAGAATGTATCTTACATTTTTCTCCACTACAATCTTGATCTCATCTTCCGTTCCGACATAGTTCGTACCAGGACGAAGTGTATCCCTGCTCTCCACAATGCAGTTCTCTATGTAGGAGTCATCTCCGATATATACATCATTTAAAATAATGGAGTTCTTGATCGTACAGTTATTTCCAATATATACATCTTTAAAGATGACCGAATTCTCCACTTTACCGTTCACGATACAGCCGGAGGAAATGATACTGTTCTTAATCTCTGCTCCCGCATTATATTTTGCCGGTGGAAGATCATCCACTTTGGAGTATACATTCGGATACTCCTTGAAGAAGTAATCTCTCACATCTTTCTTCAGGAAATCCATGTTAGTCTTATAGTAGGATTCCACTGTGGCGATATTTCTCCAGTAGGTATCCAGCTTGTATCCGTAGATCTTGCGGACATTCTTATATCGAACCAGTACATCCTGTACAAAATCATGACGGTCTTCTCTTGCACAGCGCTCAAGAATCTCAATCAGATGACGTCTTCTGATTACATAGACACCGATGGATACGTTGTTTGAAGAGGCAACCAGCGGTTTCTCTTCAAATTCTACGATTCTCTCATCCTCATCCAGTTTCAGTACACCGAAACGGGTCAGGTCATCATCCTTCTCATTTAATGTTGTGTAAACAACCGTAATATCCGCATTTTTTGCGATATGTGCCTCAAGAACCTTGCGGTAGTCCATCTTGTAAACACCATCGCCCGGTGCAATGATGACATACGGCTCATGACTTTTCTTTAAAAAGTCGATATTCTGATAAAGTGCATCTGCCGTTCCCTGATACCAGGAATTGTTGTTCTTTGTAACGGTAGGTGTGAAGACGTAAAGTCCGCCCTGTTTTCTTCCGAAATCCCACCATTTACTTGAGCTTAAATGTTCATTTAAGGAACGTGCGTTAAACTGCGGGAACACCGCAACTTTCGATACACGGGAATTACTCATGTTGCTTAATGTAAAGTCGATGGCACGGTAGCTTCCTGCCACAGGCAGTGCGGCAATCGCACGCTTGTCTGACAGTTTGCCGATTCTGTTGTTATTACCACCTGCTAAAATAATACCTATTGATTTCATCTTCTATGTCACCTGCCCTCTATTCTCTGATAATGGATTCCCCGCTGTCAAGAATGCCATTCGGATAATCTTCCGGTGTTGTCTTGCCTAAGATTGCGACATTCTTACCGATCTTTACATCCGGCGGAATCACGGAACCTTCACCAATCGTAACGAGTCCGCCACTGTAAACCTTCGGTTTGTATTTGTTCTCTTTCTCCTCAAATACGCCGAGCTGTGCATTCTCTCCGATGGTGACACCTTCCGCGATAATGGATTTCTCCACTCTTGCTCCGCTCTTTATTACGGTATTATTCATTATGATAGAGTTCGTGACGACAGCGCCTTCCTCAATCGTAACACCAGCACCGATTACAGAATTGGAAATGTCTCCGTACACTTCGGTTCCATCTCCAATGATGCAGGCATTCACTTTGGAATTCTCCGAGAAATACTGTGGCGGGATCATCTCGCTCTTCGTATAGATTCTCCAGAATTCTTCGTAAAGATTGAATTCCGGAATAATGTCAATCAGCTCCATGTTGGCTTCCCAGTATGCAGAAAGGGTTCCCACATCCTTCCAGTATCCCTGATAGTTATAAGCCATAATCTTGTCTCCGCGCTCATGGCAGTACGGAATGACATGCATACCAAAGTCACATCCAGGCTGGTCAGACAACGTCTCGAGTGCCTCTTTTAACACATCCCAGTTAAAGATGTAAATACCCATGGAAGCTTTATTACTTCTCGGATTGGCCGGTTTCTCTTCAAATTCCATAACCTGATTGTTCTCGTCAGTGATGACAAGTCCGAAACGGCTCGCATCTTCCCACGGTACTTCATAGGTTGCCAGTGTGATCTTGGCATTATTCTTCTTGTGGAACTGAAGCATCAGTTCATAGTCCATCTTGTAAATATGGTCACCACCAAGGATAATTACATACTCCGGATGGTAGTACTCCATAAATTCCATATTCTGATAAATCGCATTGGCCGTTCCGGTATACCAGTCCGTGTTCTCGCTCTTCTCGTATGGAGGAAGAATGGAAACACCACCGATATTACGGTCTAAATCCCACGGGATTCCGAGACCGATATGCTGATTCAGTCTTACTGGCTGATACTGTGTGAGGACACCCACCGTATCAATTCCTGAGTTAATGCAGTTACTTAACGGGAAATCGATGATTTTATATTTTCCTCCGAAAGCTACTGCGGGCTTTGCTAATTTCGAGGTTAGTACTCCCAGGCGGCTGCCCTGTCCACCTGCTAATAGCATTGCAATCATTTCTTTTTTTATCATAATAATCACCCCTTTGTCACATACTCCTATTATAGCACTATCGCTCCCAAATTTAAAGTATTTTAGCACAAAAAATTAATGAGATTCTTTATTTTTTTATCTAATTTTTACCTATTATAAGGAATATTCTTTTGGTCTTTAATCAAATGCAACGAAATATTTGTGGGATTATGTTATAAAATGCCCTATTGGGTCACGGAATTTTGCCCGAGGTTGTTCTTGAATCTGGCACACTGGTGCGATATACTATAAAAAGTAAATTTTTTGGTTTTTATGCCGCATCAGGGCGGCTCGGAGGTAAGATATGTATACAATTAATTTCAACAATCCGATCCATGTTCATTTTATCGGGATCGGCGGAATCAGCATGAGTGGTCTTGCAGAGATATTACTGAAACGACATTTTACAATTTCCGGTTCAGACATGCAGGCTTCTCCTACGACAGAGCAGCTGAGGAAGGATGGCGCGAAGATTGTCATCGGCCAGAAGGCTTCCAATATCACCGGTGATATTGATCTGGTCGTCTACACGGCTGCGATTCACGAGTCTAATGAGGAATTTGTTGCAGCAAAAGAAAAAGGGATTCCGATGATGACCCGCGCTGCCCTTCTCGGACAGATCATGGCGAACTTTGCCCGTTCTATTGCCGTATCCGGTACCCACGGAAAGACGACAACCACTTCCATGCTTACCCACATTTTCCTTCAGGGCCAGCTCGATCCGACCATCAGTGTGGGAGGGATGCTCGACCGCATCGGAGGAAATATCCGTGTGGGCCATTCCGATTTGTTCCTCACGGAGGCCTGCGAATATACGAACAGTTTCCTTGAATTCTATCCTCTTTATTCCATCATACTGAATATTGAAGAAGATCATCTGGATTTTTTTAAGGATATTAACGACATTAAACATTCCTTCCATGTGTTTGCTTCCCAGACAAAGAAGGATGGTCTTATCATTATAAACGGAGATATGGAACATACGGATTATGTTCTTGACGGTCTTTCCCAGGCTCATCTGACCTTCGGTCTTTCTCCGGAAAATGATTACAGTGCGAAGGATATTACCTTTGACGAAACGGGAAACGTTTCCTACACTCTTGTGATTCGCGGGAAAGAACAGGGCCGGATTTCCCTTAAGGTTAAGGGCCGGCACAATGTCATGAACTCCTTAGCTGCCATTGCCTGTGCCCAGGAAGCCGGTCTTTGTCTTGATGTGATCCGGAAGGGACTTTTATCTTTCGGTGGGACTCACCGGCGATTCGAGTATAAGGGGTCTCTCGGTGATGTGACGGTCATCGATGACTATGCCCATCATCCGACGGAAATCCGGGCAACCTTATCCGCTGCCAAAGATTACCCTCATGATGAACTGTGGGTAATTTTCCAGCCGCACACCTACACCCGGACCAAGGCGTTTCTCCCGGAGTTCGCGAAGGCTTTAGAACAGGCCGATCATGTAATTCTTGCTGATATTTATGCCGCCAGGGAACCGGATACCGGCCTGGTATCTTCCGGGGATATCGCGGATCTTCTGAAGGCGGACGGTCAGGATGTCCACTACTTCCCTTCCTTCGAAGAGATCAAAGATTTTGTCCGCAGTAATGTGAAAGGGCATGATCTCCTCATGACCATGGGCGCAGGAAATGTTGTGGAAATCGGCGAGGAGCTTCTCTCCGAGGCATAAAATCGCCGGAAAACCTTTGAAAAAGAAATACCGTTCCGATTCTGTTCCCCCTTTCGTGTCTGCCACAAAACAGACAGGGAGGGGGTTCTTTTATGAAAAAAGTTATCCACATTATCCACAAATTTTTTGTGTGTCCCTCCCGGAAAAACCACTTTATTCCCCAGTTTGTCCACATTTTTATCCCATGATCAAATTCCATATCTTGAAATCCTCTCCGGTTATCTTCCTCCTTTTCCCCAAAATATCGGAATACATCCACCTGTCCACAAAGTTATCCACATTATCCACAAAAATATTTTTCTCCTTTATGCGACAATTATCCCTGTGTTATCCCCAGAACTGTCCACATTTTCCCTCCGATTCCGAACTGTATTTTTTTCGGACGATATGGTATACTTGAGCCGACAAATCTTACAGAGGATAGAAAAAAGGGAGTAAAATGACGGATAAAATTACGGTACTTCACAATATGCAGACAGAGGTCACTGTTCTGCCAAACAAATTTATTGATGAATATATGGGAAAGGCAGATGGAGAATATGTAAAGATCTATCTCCTTGTCCTCCGGCTTACCGGGTCCAAAGTTCCCGTCGATGTGGATGAGATTGCTGACCGGCTGGAGCTTACGAGAAAAGATGTCCTCCGCGCGCTTTCCTACTGGGAAAAAGAAGGACTTCTTCATATGGGAAAGAAGGAAGAGGAAGGCGGTGCACCGGTATTAAAGACTCCGGATCAGGCAGAACCTTCCCTCACACGCACGGTTCCCCAGAAGCCGGTTCTCTCACCGGAAGGCCTTGAAAATTCCATGAAAAATGCGGATTTTGAGCGGACGATTTTTATGGCGGAAACTTATATCGGCCGCCCGTTTTCTTCTACGGAGATGAACAGTTTCTGCTATATCAGCGACGGGCTTTCTTTTTCTCCCGATCTTATGGAATATCTGATTGAATACTGTGTTAGCCGTGGGAAGAAAAGCGTCCGTTACATTGAGAGCGTGGCGATTCGCTGGTACCAGCAGGGTATCACCAGTGTTGCCGAGGCAAAGGAACAGAGTGCCCTCTACACGCAGAATGTTTTTCCTGTCATGAAGGCCTTCGGAATTTCCGGCCGGGATCCCGGTTCGGCAGAGCTTGATTACATAAAAAAATGGAATGCCCTGGGTTTTGACTCGGAGATCATCATCGAGGCATGCAGTCGTTCCCTTCTGGCAAC
>JALFIK010000069.1 GCA_022776205.1 Eubacterium sp. | reverse complement strand
GCATGACCCTGTAAAGGAGCTGAGCTGACACCCTGGTTATGGACAGGCGGGACGAGAGAAGTTAGGACTCGGCATAGACTGATGATCCTGGTAGACATGGGAGGTTCGCTGCCGTAGATGGATGGGTACACACAAGGCCATGTAAAATGAAATAAGAAGACGTTTTACTTCGTGCACCCAAAATTCACTATTTTCGTACCAGATACAGAGAAATAAAGTTACGGGAATTTCTACAAATGCGTTTAAGAATAATACAGTACTTAAAACTGTTGCCATTGGAAAGAACGTAACCGTAATAGGAGCAAATGCATTCTATGGATGCAAAAAATTGAGTAAAGTAAGCGGTGGAAATAGTATTGTGAAGATTGGAGACAGAGCATTTGCTAACTGTGTAAGCTTGAACGGTATTACAATTGCTGGCACAGTCAAAAGTATTGGAAAGCAGGCATTCTATAATTGTAAAAAACTTAGAACCATTACCTTTAAGACAAGCGCATTGTCCAGCAAGACCATTGGTACAAAAGCTTTTACAGGAACATATTTAAAACCGACGGTCAGAGTTCCGGCGAAAAAGTTGAATGCGTATAAGAAGCTTTTAAAATCAAAAGGAATGAGTGGAAAGGCAATTTATAAGAAATAAAAAGCAGGTGGCTGGCAATACCAGCTGCTTGTAATGAGAAAAAAGATTTTGACATATTTGATTTATCGTGTTAGTATGATTATAGAAAGAGTGCTACCGATAGACGGTTAGTCCGATAAATAGTTTGGCAAAAATTGCCGCCTAGTTTAGCAGACCGGGGCGGCTATTTTTGTGTCTTGTTAATATCCTTACCAAAGGTATATCCTATTCCAAAGCAGGTTAAGCCGAAGCTTATGACTGCAATGAGGTCAACAATACTCATATGGCTTAGCCCTCCTTTCGAGAGATTTCCACCAGAAGGCTCTGGGGATTTCTATGTAATCGGAGGGTCACAGTCCCTCCGCTGAAGGACTAACCGCCTACCGTTTCTTGGTAGCACCCATGCAATGATTATATCAATGGATTCATAGGGGCACAAGACCTTATTTGATTTTTAAGAAAATGTTGGCTTTATAAAACTGGCTACATTTTGGCTACAAAATTTTTAGAAACCATAGATCTTCTGACGAAAAGAATATAATCGAGACAATAAAGCCACAGAAAACAGCCGTTTATCACCAGATATAACAATCTCAAAGTTCGTGAAGGTGGACGTACTGTTGGATCAGGCCGTGTTGCTTCCATTATCGAATAATTAATATTTAGTATCATAATTAAGGCCTATATACCCCAGATCGCTTATTTAAGCGATTTGGGGTTATTTTTTTCTTTGACAACGGAGCAATTATACGAGAATGAAAAGATAGATGCTCTCTTTTTCTATTGTCAGAGAGTCATTTGAAAGATATATTTTAGCCATGACATAAATTTACCCTGGAAACTTAGGTTTCCAGGGCTTTTTTCTAAAATCGGATTTTCTTAAAAAATGGACTTTAAGGATAATATTATAGTTTTATATTTCTTACCCTTCAATTACTGACCTGATTGCATCATAAAGTTCATCATAGGTTTCATATGCAGGAATTTCCGGGTGCTGGTCCTTGATAGAAGCCGGGCTTTTAAATAAAAAGCCTGCCTTGCTGGCCTGGATCATACCAAGATCATTGTGGCTGTCTCCACTGGCAATTGTTTCAAAACCAATAGACTGGAGTGCTTTGACTGTCGTGTATTTGGACTTCTCACAGCGCATCTTATAATCTGTGATTTCTCCGTTTTTTCCGACAATAAGGGAATTGCAGAAAATAGTCGGATATCCCAGTTTCTTCATCAAAGGTCCGGCAAACTGATAGAATGTATCACTTATAATGATTACCTGAGTCAGTGCCCGCAATTTGTCCAGAAATTCTTTTGCGCCCGGAAGCGGGTCAATCTTTGCGATAGTGTCCTGGATTTCTTTCAGCCCAAGACCGTGTTCTTTCAGAATATTCAGCCGATATTTCATCAGTTTATCGTAATCAGGCTCATCTCTGGTAGTTTTTGTTAATTCAGGGATTCCGGTTTCATCTGAAAATGCAATCCAGATTTCCGGAACTAGAACACCTTCCAGATCTAAACATACAACTTCCATGTTTCCTCCATTCTGCAGTGTTAATTTAGCACACTGCCGCATTATTGTGTAGTATATTTTTTTATTATACCCGAAAAGGCCAGAAATTGCCAGATGAAATTATTTTTTCGGAGCATAATCCTTAAGACCGGGAATCGCACCGCCGGCAATTGTCCAGAGGTACAGGCTTGCGACACTGCAATAAGGGGAATAACGGCGGCGGTATTTTTCAAAAAGCTTCCGATCGATTTTTCTATGATGATAAACCATCCGAAGTCCCCGTAAAATAGCTAGATCATTAAAACTGAAAATATTTGGCCGCTGCAGACAAAAAAGAAGGATCATCTCAGCAGTCCAGACGCCCACGCCTTTTAGTGAGCAAAGCTCCCGGATGGCTTCTTCATCCGATTTAAACCGGAGACTTTCGAGATCGAAGGTTCCGGAAGAGACTTTTTTTGCAAAGTCATTAATATATTCCGCTTTTCGGAAACTAATTCCAAAACTTTGCAACTGTATAATCCCCGTCCCGAGAATCGTATCCGCATTAATGGATCCAAGGGTGTTTTTCATTCTGTTCCATATTGTTTCCTGGGCCTTTGTGGAAATCTGCTGTCCTACAATTTGATGAACCACGGAGGAAAATAAATCAGGATCAACCGTTCGCTTAATAAAGCCAATCTGATCTATCAATTCTCCTAATTTTTTATCTTTTTTCTTTAAATAATCAATTTCTTTTTCCCCATATTGAAAATACATGATAATTCACCTTTCATCAATATATCGTTGCTTTTGTGATTTGTCAATTATCATTGAAAAAAATAGTGTCATTATGTTAGTGTTGTAGATTGACAGATGATTAATAGAAAAATAAGAGGTTTAGTACAAATATTACCGAAAAAAATGTTATAATAAATACTGGAAAAGGAGGCTTTGAGGGACGGGATATGGATTACATTAATATTATGAAGGACCTTTACCAGTATTTGAGCGGCCCAGAGAAGAAATGTGACAGCCTTGTGGAGCTGGCCGGGAGATATACTTACGAACCCCATTATTTTGGCTGGCTGTTTTGTTCTTTTTTTTCGATTCCTTTTGATCAACTTAAAGAAAAAGCAGGCCACTATAAAATAGAGGAAGACCGGATACCATTTGAAAGAATAATAAATGATTCATGTATAGAAAAGTGCCACTTAAAAAGAAAGAAACTTGTTTTGACCGGGAAATGTATGGAGATTCCGACAGGACAGGAAGAGAAAACTTATAAGAGGACAGCAGATGTTTTTTTAAAATATCAGCAGACAAATTCGGGAAAGAAATTTAAAGAGGATAAAATAGAACGAATCGCCTTATGGATTCGTGATGATAAATATCATTTTCGATATTTTGTCGGGACAGAGACAGACGGGGAACAGCTACGAAAAGGACAGCTCAGGGTGGTTCTGCCCGAGTCGGATTATATGGTATGGAGAGTGAATCAAAATGAAATGGCAGATCTTGCGGAAAGCTGCAAGATGCTTGTAAAGAAAAGGTATAGCAGTCAACCGGAAAATGGATATTTTTTCCGGAAAGACAGCTATCCCTTTTTAGCCTATGACGGATGTACGCTTAGTCTTTATATGCCGGTTGAAGCAGATAAAAAAGGAAAAACCAAAACCTACCATCTTGATGCATGGATTGATTACATTAATGATCATATCAGAGATAATCTTACGGTGGAAGGCCTGGCCAGTGAATTTGGTTATTCCGTACAACATTTTCGTCATATATTCAGCTTGTATTATGGGATGACAGCATCAGACTATATTAGAAAAAAAAGACTGCAGCTGATTTCAGAATCCATACAAAAAGGAAAAGATGTCTCTGCTGCCGCCCAGGAATATGGTTTTCAATCTTATCAGGGTGTTGCCAGAGCCTTTGAAAAAGAATTCCATATTCCCCTTTCTCAATATAAAAAAGCGGAATTTCTGGTAGTGGATCTGAATCGATATTATTCAATGTATAAGGAACAACTTCAGGTATCTTTTATGGAGATAAATGAATTTAGCGCTGTCTGTCATACGGTGATTCCTGATATTCAAGAGGAGGTTGATCTTCCGGCCCAGATTAATTACTGGCTTCATCGGGAGTTTCCATGTGTGAAAAATAAAAGACTGAATTATAACAGGGAAAAAAAAGAGGATAAAATAGCCTTGTGGCATAGTGTTGAAAAACAAAGAGGAGATTTGACAGAAATATATTATGAATATGTCCTCGGCC
>JALFIK010000037.1 GCA_022776205.1 Eubacterium sp. | reverse complement strand
AGGGATTATTAAGTTACAGTAACATCGGAACGAACAGTATGTTCGCAGGAATCATCATCGGACTTGTTGCTACAGAGCTTTTTATCAAAGTATCCAGTATTAAAAAGATTCAGGTTAACCTTGGAGATGCCGTACCACAGGCAGTGGGAGATTCCTTTAACGTGTTGATTCCGGTCATCATTGTCATGAGTTTCTTTGCAGTGATTTCCGCCACACTTTTTGTTGGATTCCACACAGATTTAGTAAAATTGATATCTACCATGATTCAGACCCCACTGAAAAATGTCGGAACAAGCCTTGTTGGATGCCTGTTCTTATATACACTGGGAAATCTCCTGTTTACTCAGGGTATTCATCAGTCCGTTATTTATTCCTCCATCCTCGAGCCGTTACTGATTGTGAATATGACAGAGAACATGGCAGCATTCGCAGCAGGAAAAGCCATTCCAAATATCATCAATGTATCTATGGTTCCTGGCTTTGGTATGATGGGTGGATCAGGAAGCACAATCTGTCTTGTAATTGCAACGTTATTATTCAGTAAATATAAACCAAGCCGTGATATTGTAAAAATGGCTGCAGTACCAAGTATCTTTAATATCAATGAGCCAATGATCTTTGGTTATCCGATCGTATTCAACTATGCACTGCTCGTTCCGTTTATCACAGTTCCGGCTCTTGGAATTATCATTGCCTATGTGGCAACAAGCCTTGGATTGATGAGCCCTTGTGTAGTACAGATTCCTTGGACGACACCGCCGCTGCTGAGTGGTTTCCTTGCAACAGGTGGTGACTGGAGAGCAATCATTGTTCAGGCATTAATCATCGTTCTTGGTGTAGCGATTTATCTTCCATTTATGAAAGTCAGCGAGAAGGTACAGATGAAGATGATGGAAGCAGACATCAATGCAGTATCCGTCACAGAACTGAACGATATCATCGGGGACGTTGATGTTGTAATGTTAGGGCCTCAGGTTAAATTTCAGAAAGCTGCTGTTGTAGAACTGGCAGCAGGACGTACTCCTGTTGATGTAATCGATATGAGAGATTACGGTATGATGAACGGAAAGAAAGTTCTTCAGACAGCACTGGATCTGATTGAAAAGGAGGCATAAATCATGGATATGGAAGCAATCTGTTTTCAGATTATCACTTGTGTCGGCAGTGCAAAATCTGCGTATGTAGAAGCAATTGGACTGGCGAAAAAGGGAGAAATTGAAGCTGCCCGCGACAAGATCAAAGAAGGTGATGAGTTTTTCTTAGAAGGCCATCATGTTCATGCCGATCTGATTGGACAGGAAGCCAGTGGAAATCCGGTGCCGACTTCCATTCTGTTAATTCATGCAGAAGACCAGCTGATGAGTGCCGAGACAGCAAAAATTTATGCGGTTGAATTCATCGATCTGTATGAAAAATTATTTGCAAAGGGACTTATCTAAAATTACATCTTTTAATACTTAGGGGAAAGCCTTCAGAGCAAACGGGGGGAAAGTGATACCACCTCCGAGTCTCTGAAGGCATTTTTTTACTTATAAAAGCAAAGGTGTTCTTAATTTTGTTGCATCCTTTCTTCCTTCCTGTTAAAATAGGAAAGGAGGATGAATTCCTCAGGAAAATTGGAGGTGTATTTTTATGGCGAAAAGTCTGCTCATTAAAGATACGACAAGAGAAGAACGAATCCGGATCGTAAACCAGGGATTAAGCCAGTGTGGCGGTGCCTGTGATTTTTGTAATGGCTGCGATAACCTGGGTGGTGGTCTGGTGGATGCCTTTTACCAGCCATATATTGACGGGGAGAAGGAACTTAGGGAAATCAATATGGAATATCAGAGTCACACAGGGCTGGTGCGCTGATGAGACCACCGGAGATTGAGGATTCGACAAGAGAGGAAAGAGAAAAGTATATCCTTACTGCATTTGCATGCAGGGGAGATTGTGAATCCTGTGGATTTTGTGCCATGTATCGTGGAAGATCACCGGAAGTCGTCTATGATGATTATATTGAGGGAATTCGGTCATTTCAGGAGATTACACAGGATTACAGATAAGAATGTCAGGAGGTAGAAGATATGGCAGTATGTACGATTACAAAGGACAACTTTCAAAAAGAAGTTATGGAGAGTGATAAGACAGTACTCATCGATTTCTGGGCAGCGTGGTGCGGCCCTTGCCGGATGTTAAGTCCGATCGTGGACGAGATTGCACAAGAACGCCCGGACATTAAGGTATGTAAAGTGAATGTTGATGAAGAACAGGAACTTGCGGGACAGTTTGAAGTGATGAGCATTCCGACTTTAGTTGTGATCAGAGATGGAAAGATCATAAATCAGTCTGTGGGTGTGATTCCAAAAAATCAGATTGTTTCCATGCTGTAAAATAACATGAAGGGGAAAAATCAGATTGGAAGAAACCTTACGGGAAATATATGCAAGCTGTCTCTTTTTCTTGTTCTGGCAACGATGGTCGGCAAGAATTTTGCAGGGCTTGGGTTTCCTGAGACAAATATTGTGGTGATTTATCTTCTGGCGGTTCTTCTGGTTGCTCGTTTTACCCAGGGATATAAATATGGAATTTTATCGGCTGTAGCTGCCTTGCTTTGTTACAATTATTTTTTTACGGCACCGTTCCATACCTTTGAGGTGAATGATCCTTCCTATCTGATTACGTTTGCCATTATGCTGGTCACTTCGTTTTTAACCAGTACCCTCACAACGAAAGAAAAGCTTCTCACCAAGGAGGCAAATGAGAGGGGAGAGGAGAGCAAAGTCTTATATATGCTTTCCAGCAAACTTTCTGATGCGGCAGATATGGAGGCAGTCCTGAAAATTACTGTGGAGAGTATCAGTCGCCTTTTCGGTGTAAATGTAGGTTGTATTTATGTGGGTACGCAGATGAAATCCATTTATATCCAGCAGGTCGGAAAGGAGCAGATTCACAGAAGGGTGCCGGATATGGAAGAATTACGGGGAAAATATTCCAATCTTCGTACGGAGTATGTGAAAGAAACGGACGGATATTACTTTCCTGTGAACGGAAGGGAAAGACTTCTCGCCGTTGTGGAGATTGCTCCCGAAGTGACTGCGGAAGAACTTGCGGAAAAGAAAAAACTCCTTCATTCTGTTCTCGAGAATGTGTCCATGGCAATGGAGCGGATTGAAGTAACAGTGGAGCGCCTTAAGGATAAGGAGAATATGGAAAGAGAACGGGAGAGAGCGAATCTTCTCCGGGCAATTTCCCATGACCTTCGCACTCCTCTTTCCGGGATTATGGGAACTTCCGAAATGCTTATGGATATGACAGATAAAGAGGACAGGCGTCAGGAATTACTCCGGGCAATTTATCAGGATGCAGACTGGCTTAAGTCACTTGTGGAGAATATTTTAAGCCTGACCCGTCTTCAGGATGGAAAGATTCTCATCCATAAAGAGATGGAGGCAGTGGAAGAAGTGATTGGTGCTGCTGTTGCCCATGTGGAACGGAGTTTCCCCGGGAGAATCATTCAGGTAGATACACCGGATGATTTTCGCCTTGTTCCAATGGATGCCAAACTGATTGAACAGGTCATTACTAATCTTCTCGACAATGCCGTAAAGCATACAACATCCGAAGAAGCAATCACTGTCAGTGCGTTTTATAAAAAGGATTATGTGGTCATTTGTGTTAGGGATGAGGGAGAAGGAATTGCCAAAGAAGACCTTCCGAATCTATTCCAGATTTTTTATACCTCGTCAAGTCGATCTGCCGATGTGAAACGGGGAATCGGTCTTGGACTTACAATTTGTGAGACTGTTGTGAAGGCGCACGGAGGAACAATTACGGCACAGAACCGGACAGACCGAAGAGGAGCGGAATTTACTATTACTCTTCCCCTCTTAGAAGGAGACGGAAGCAATGTTTAAAGAAAAAATACTCGTCATAGAGGACGATGTGCAAATACAGAATTTCATGGTTTATACGCTGGAAAATGCCGGATTTACCGTGGAAGGTGTTGTTAAGGGAAAAGACGGGATAGATTATATGATAAGAAAAAATGCAGATCTGATCCTTCTTGATCTTGGCCTTCCGGATATGGATGGGATGGATGTCCTGAGAAAAATCCGGGAATGGTCAGAAGTACCGATTATTGTGGTATCCGCGAGAGACCAGGATAAGGAAAAGGTTGCCGCATTAGACGATGGGGCAGATGATTATCTGACCAAACCCTTCTCTGCGACAGAGCTGATGGCAAGAATCCGGGTAGCGTTACGTCATTATTATCGGATGAATCCGGTCAAGACAGTAGATAAGCCGGATGAAACCGTTTACAAAAATGGCGGTATTACTGTGGATAATGGAGCACATATTGCTTACAAAGACGGAAAAGAAATTCATCTTACTCCCCTCGAGTATCAGCTTGTTCTTTTGCTTATGCAAAATACCGGAAAGGTTTTAACCTACCATACTCTTCTTCGAAAAATATGGGGAGAAGGATACGGTGAAGATACTCAGGTGCTTCGTTCCCTTATGGCATCTACGAGAAGAAAGATTGAAAACAACCCTGCGAAACCGGAATATATCGAGACAGAGATCGGTGTTGGTTACCGGATGCGGGAACATGACAAAATAAAAGAATAATCTGATTTTCAGAAGGAAGTTGTCACGAATTTGTGATGATTTCCTTCTTTTTTTACACTTTTCTCACATAAAACCTTAAGATTCACAGCTTTTTTATACATAAATCAAATCTTCACAGGATTATCACAAAGAAAGATGAAATATCACACCGTTCTGACAAAGAAAAAGATATAGTGAACTCACAAAAAAAGAGGAGGAAAATATCATGGCTGTTAAATTGGAAGATCGATGTAGAGAATTAATAGATGAACGCCAATATAAAGTATGTGAAAAAGAGATCTGTGAGGCAATGGCCCGATGCCCTCATTCACCCGTTCCCCACAATCTGATGGGGATCCTTTTGGAAAAGGAGCAGGATCACATCCTGGCGATGAAGCATTTTCGGGCAGCTTATAGTCTGGATCCCACATATATCCCGGCCCGTTTTAACATGGAACAGTATGGTGAAGTTTTCTCCACGGGAAAATGTGCCTTTAAGGAGGAAGATTGTCCGGTAAAGGAAGATGATCCATTTAAGATTATATATGATGAACATCATGTGGGGCATATCGTAAGAAAGTAGGAGGTTTTAAGATGTCAGGAAAAAATGAATATACATTAATTGCAGGATGCGGGCGACTTGGCGCAAGCCTCGCAGGAAAATTATCAGATGCCAAAAAAGATGTCATGGTTCTTGATTGTGATAAAAACGCTTTTCGAAAATTGCCCTGTTCATATGGAGGATTAACCATGGTGGCGGGAGCAACAGATATAGAAAAACTAAATGCAGCAAATCTGAAGGATGCAACTACATTTATTGCCGTTACTGATTATGATTGTGTGAATATCTGTGCATCCCAGATTGCAAAAAAAGTTTATCACATCCCGAAAGTGGTTGCACGGATTTATGATAAAGACAAGACAGATCTGGTAAAAGAGCTGGGAATTGATACAATCTGTCCGGCAGAACTGTCCGAGAATGAAATTGTCAATTATCTGAAGATCGGAGGGAAAAAACATGTGGGGTAAGAAGAAAGAACATCAGCATATACTCATTGTCGGAGGATTTCACAAAGCAAAATCTCTGGCAGGTTCACTGTTAAAAAAAGGGTATCGAGTAACGGTTGTAAACAAGAATTATACAGATTGTGAGAAATTGGCTGAAACAAATAAATTAAACGTAATATATGGGGATGGAAGTAAACGGTTTATTCTGGAGGATGCGGGAGTGAGAGACTGCAAAGTTGCCATTGCTCTCACAGCAAGTGATGAGGAAAATCTGGTCATCTGTGAAATGTGTAAACAATTTTTCAATGTAAAAAAGACAGTTGCTCTTTTAAACGATCCGTCAAAAACAGACTTTTTTTATCAGATGGGTATTGACCGTGTTGTCTGCGCACTAAATATGATTACAAATATTATGGAAGAGCAGGCATTAATGGATGAAATGACAAAGATGATTCCTGTCGATGAGGGGAGAATTCATATTTTAGAGATTCCGATTATGAAAAATTCCGAAATGGCAGGGAAGAAGCTCTGGGAACTGAATCTTCCGAAAGAAATTATTATCGGATGTATTTTAAGGGGAGACCAGAGTCTTATTCCAAGAGGAGATACAAGAATTATCGAGGAAGATATTCTTTTGATTATCACCTCTGATATGAACAAATTAGAAGAATTAAAGGAGCTGACAGAATATGCTGCATCGTGAAGAAACGCCCGTTGCAGGGAAAATGATGATTTTGGAGGGGAGCATTTTATTTGTTCCCCTGCTTATTTTACCTTTCTATACACAGGATATCCGACTGGCATGGCAGTTTTTTGTACCGGCTGTTGTTTCGATTCTTTTGGGACTTTTTGTTTGTCGGATGAAATGTAGAAAATCAAGTAGCAGCCGTATGGTTGTTTTTGCATGGTTGTACGGATTTTTGCTGGCTGCGATCCCTTTCCTTCTTTATGGAAATGTAAATCCGGTACAGGCACTTTTCGAATCGGTCAGTGGTTTTACCACTACCGGATTGTCTGTGTTAAATGTGGAGAAAACCCCTCATATTTTCCTTTTTTACCGGGGATTTTTACAGTATGTGGGAGGACTGGGGTTTGTGATGATGATGCTTCTTTTTATTCAGGAAAAAGATTCTGCCGATCTTTTTCAGGCAGAAGGCCATCCGGATAAACTGATGCCCAATATCGGGAAAACGGCAAAAGTAATTGCACTGATGTACAGTTTCTTCCTTTTGATCGGAACGATCCTTTATACGGTATCCGGCATGCCTGTATTTGACAGTCTTGTTCATAGTATGTGTGCTTTATCAACCGGCGGTTTTTCCAACAGGCTTGACAGTATCGGAGCGTATCATTCTCTTCTCATTGAATGGATTACAATTTTTCTGATGCTGATTGGTACTACGAATTTCTCCCTTCTCCTGTTATTGTTTAAAGGAAAAATCAAAGAGTTTTGTAAAGCCAGTGAAATTCGTTTCCTTGCAGGACTTACATTGGTTTGCGTACCGATTATGGCCTTTTTTCTTATAAAAAGTGGGACAGCTCCGGGAGAAGGATGGGAACTATCATTTTTTAATGCTTTTTCTGCCTTGTCAACAACTGGATATTCTACTTGCAGCTATGCCTCATGGCCGCAGGCCGCTCTCGGTCTAATGATACTATTAATGATTATTGGTGGAGGAATCGGATCGACAGCCGGGGGCATTAAGTTGGGAAGAGTATTTAAACTTTTGAAAAAATTAATAAATAATATAAAAAAGAAAATGATTCCGGAACGAACAGTGATTCTGACTTATTACCACCGGGGAACAGATAAAGAACTTTTAGAGCAGCCGGAAGTGGAGGAGGCATCCACATATGCGCAAAGTTACCTCATCATTTTTATCATCGGAACCATTGCCCTTACTTATTTTTCCGGGAGTACTTTACTTGAAGGGGCCTTTGAATTTGCCTCTTCTCTGGGAACGGTTGGTCTGTCCATCGGTCTTACCGGTATGGAAACTCCGACGATCTGTCTTTGGATTGAAATTATCGGAATGATACTTGGAAGACTGGAAATTTTTGTATTGCTTCAGGCTTTCTGCAAAAGATAAAGAATCTTTGTACTTTCTTAATACATAGGAGACTGTTCTTAACATCCTTTTAAAGAAATAAATGTATAAAGACGCATGTTGGGATCGGCTACTGCATGGTCCGTCAGGAATCCCGGTAATATAAATAAAAAATTGGACAATTGAAAGAAATTGTGAGACAATACTGGTGTTGATTTCATACAATTTATGGAAAGGTCTGATTTTACATTGCTGGAAAGAAACATGATATTTGATTTTACTCATTCTTATCCGAGAAAGAAACAAGAAGATCTGATATGGAATGACTGTAGTGAGATTGAGGGAAGCAGACTGTATTGTGACAAAGAGGCAGAAGAGAAGATTCGATCAATGATTGAGCCCTACGGAGTCTCCGGTATTCATTTTATTGATTCCGGGGACTATCATTATGTAACGAAAATTATGACGGATTTCATTGCAGAACCATTTTCTCTTGTACTGATTGATCATCATACGGATATGCAAAAATCCGTTCTCCTTGATATGTTAAGCTGCGGAAACTGGGCAAGAAAGGTTTTGGAAACAAATCCGTTTTTAAACGTTCTTGTTCTAGTGGGACAGGAAGAAAAATCTCTGAAAGATTGTAATTTATTTAACAGGAATAAAATCATCACGATAAGTTATCAGGATATAAAAAACGGAGTCTCTCCACAAAAAATTCATAAACTCGACAGAGAAATTCCGGTTTATATTTCGGTAGATAAAGATGTGCTTGATGACCGGTATGCGGTGACAAACTGGGATCAGGGGGAGATGTCACTTTATACGCTTGAGAATATATTAAAGTATCTTGTGCTGGAATATGAGGTAATTGGCATTGATATCTGTGGGGATGATCCGGAAAGAAATGAATTTCCGGAATTTCTTAATGCCCGGCGTATCAATGCAAAGAGTGATGATAAATTATACGGTTATCTGCAGAAATTATTTGCAATTAAAAAGAGATAAAAACATGGGGAGGAAAAATTATGTGGTTATTATTCGCAGTAGGTTCTTCATTTTTTGCGGGAATTACGGCAATTCTTGCAAAATGTGGAATTGAAAAAACAAATTCCAATGTTGCAACAGCGATACGGACGGTAGTAGTTTTGATTTTTGCATGGATCATCGTTTTTCTTACCGGGGTTCAGAGTCAAATCGCTAAGATTAGCGGAAGAACACTTCTGTTTCTCATTTTATCGGGGCTGGCAACAGGAGCATCCTGGTTATGTTATTTTCATGCTCTTGCCCATGGGGATATTAATAAAGTGGTACCAATTGATAAAATGAGTACTGTGCTCACGATCCTTCTGGCACTGGTATTTTTCCATGAGGGATTCAACTTGGGAAAAGGAGTGGCTATTGTTTTAATTACAGCAGGTACTTTACTGATGATTACGAAAAAAGAGACATCGAATCAACAGATATCAGGAAAAAGCTGGATGTTTTTTGCTGTTTTATCAGCAATTTTTGCTTCCCTCACTGCAATTCTTGGAAAAGTCGGGATATCCGGGGTGGATTCTAATCTGGGCACTGCAATCCGGACGACAGTTGTTCTGGTGATGGCCTGGGTCATGGTTTTTGTGACAAAGAAGCAGGATGAGGTAAAACATATTGACAGAAGA
>JALFIK010000186.1 GCA_022776205.1 Eubacterium sp. | reverse complement strand
AACCAAGATCCATCACCTCATAAAGATTCCTTCCCTCTTCGAGGATCGTATCTTCACCAACAATTCCGATATCCGCCGCACCGTACTCCACATAAGTCGGCACATCGGAAGCCTTGGCAAGGAAAAACTTTAATTTTTGTTCCTCATTTGTAAAAATAAGTTTTCTCGTTTCTTTATCACGGATTGATTCGCAGGTAATACCAAGCTGCTCGAACATATCCATCGTTTTATTGGCCAGGCGGCCCTTTGCCAGCGCAAATGTAAGATATCGCATTTTAGTATTCCTCCCTGAATTCCTGTAAAGTTTTTGTCTTCTTTAGCCCCTCGGTAAAATCATAGACTGTAACCATTCCGCCGTTCAGATAAATCATACCCTGTGCTCCCTGATTTTTCCCAAATTTCATGTATTCTTCCAGTGTCTTGTCTTTCACCCGGCAAATGGTTTCTGTCTTCACTCCCCCATTTCGAAGGCCAACGGCCAGGGAAATTGCCTCGGCTCTTTCTTCTTTTTCATATAAGAAAAGAGAATACTCGTATTCCCGCAGAGAGATTGGAATATTCTGACGGCTCAGGGCAGAAAGAACATCGTCGACAAGAATGGTAAATCCACAGGCTGTCGCATCTTTTCCAAACTGGGAAAGCAGATTATCATAACGCCCTCCCTTTCCAATGGCATCACCCGTTCCGTAAGTATAGCCACGGAAAATGATTCCTGTATAATAATCATAATGGTTGACCATTCCCAGATCGAAACTGACATACTTCTCGTATCCATACAGCTTTAATACTTCATAAACTTCCTCAAGTCGTTCGATTGCCTTGCGACATCGTGGATTCATTGTAAGCCTTTTTGCTTTTTCAAGCATGGAGACATCACCGTAAAGTTCATTATATTCGGATAAAATATTGCGATAACATGGTTTTATTTCCAGGTTCGACAGGAGAATCTCCATACCGAGAGAATTTTTATTCTCAATATATTCATGAATCTGTTTTTTTACATCTTCGGAAACCTCCAGGGCATCCATAATTCCCTTATAAAATTCCACCTGACCGATATCAATCCGAAATTCCCGTATTCCGGCAGCAAGGAAACAGTCGATCATCATAATGATTACTTCTGCATCTGCCTCCGGGGAATCATCATTCACAAGTTCTGCCCCCAGTTCCGTCTTTTCCGCCAGTTTCCCCTGATAACTGCGGTTATTTAAAAAGGTATTTCCCTGATAAGATAGACGGAGGGGAAAATCACAATTACTATAATACTTTGCCACACTCCGTGCGATGGACGGCGTCATATCCGGTCTTAAAACCAGTGTGTTGTTATTCCGGTCAAAAAATTTAAACATCTCCAAAGAACTTACGGTTCCTGTATCACTGTTAAATATATCAAAAAATTCAAAAGTTGGCGTCTCAATATCCTGATAACCGTAAAGTTCCAGAACATGATGCATTCTTTTCTCCACTGCTGACTTTTTCTTACATTCCGAATTATAGATATCTCTTACTCCCTCCGGAGTGTGAAGAAGCTTCTCATTCATAAATCATACGTCTGTGTACCGCTTTTCTCATTTGCCATACACAGATACTCTCCTTTCTGTCTGTCACTCTGTCGTAGTAAAGTGGTAGTGTGCTAAAACTATCATGATTATACTCGTGACACTCTGTTTTGTCAATCAAATTCTTCCGGATCAAGATGGCTCGAAGCCCCGTACATATCCCTTCCCACCACATGTTTTTCTTCTCTCTCTTTTTCAATCAGATCACTTAAAACCCGCTTTACTCCTGCCGGATTTGCAATATTTTCAAGACGAATGACCGGCGTGGAGCGATCTTTCGTATTAAGATGGATCGTCCCCGTTCCAAACAGGCGCTGCGCAAGGGAACGGGTCATGGAAATATCCGTGATCCGGTATAAAAGGCACTCGTCTTCCCTCGAGGACAACATACCGGAATTTACATAAAGACGTCCGTTTGCCACGGAATACTTTGTAAAACTCAGCGGAAACCATAGATGATGTTTCCTGTCCTCCCATATTGTCTCATTAGTTATCTGTCGGATTTCTCCGTTTTTTGCTTCTCCCATTCTATTCTCCTTTCCAATCAGTTGTTTCTATATTATTAATTATTGAAATCATTTCCGATTGTTATTAAGTTCTTGTGAAACAATAGCACACTCTTTCCGTCATTGTCAAATAAGGCATTTTGACATTCTTACCCCGCATATGCTATAGT
>JALFIK010000183.1 GCA_022776205.1 Eubacterium sp. | reverse complement strand
TAAACCCTTCTTTTCCTGTTTTATTTATTATATTCAGGATGCTTTTCTCATTTTCCCGAAAAAAAAGACCTCAGCTCTTTAAAATGGACTGGGTTATGCTGTCCATCGTACTTTTATGTTTTATTGCAGCTCTTTTATATGAGATTCTTAATCTGCTTGAAAAATATTTTTCCAGGCAGAAAAAATATTTTTAAAAAAAGAAGCAGCATCGGAAAGGGTTTATCATTCCGCCTGCTGCTTCTATCTTATTTTATATTTAAACCACTATATAGTTTCTATTGATCAAAGGACCAGCTTCCATCATCGTTTCTCGTTCCTCCTATCATATCATCCCCATCTACGGATACGAGGACATCCGTCGCAGAGATTCCGTCTCCTTTCACGGAAAAATCATAATATTCCTTGTCCCCCACGGTCACTTTATCTTTAAAGGAATATTCCGCATCATCTCCATAGTATTCTTTTGCTTTCTCCTTCGCTTCATCCTGGCTCAGACTACCCGTTTCTTCTGAATCTGCATCATCCTTTTCATCCGTATCCGCTTCTTCTGTTTCTTCTTCTGTTTCTGAGGAATCTTCGGTTGATGCTTTCTCCGGTGCTTCATCCTCATCAAAATTATAGGAATCGTCTTCCGTCTTTTCCATGGATGCTACGGAATAATGGAAATAGTTATCCTCGCCGTCATAAGAAGAATTCACAAGAGTAAACTCATAAGTTCCGCGAACTTTTCCTGTCTCGGAATCTTTCAGCTGTACTGTCAGGATATAATCGTCTCCGTCTTTTTCACAGTCTGTGATAAAAGCAGTGAGAGTACCGATATCTCCCTTGATAAATCCGTACATCTCCTTCTCATCATCATAGGTCACATATTCGTCATCGTCCGGGATTTCCGGATATTCCAGATCCCCTTTGGAAAAGGCGTCATAGAGTGCGGATACATACATTTCCATCGTATCTTCTTTCAGATAGTAGTGGGAATCTTTCTCCACACCATCACCGAAAGCAGACTGTTCTTCCATGAGTGATGTAAGTACTGCCAGGGAAAACCAGAATGAATCTTCCTCACCGTCTTCCGTTTCTCCCGAATAATAATCGTATCCTTTCGACAAATCTTCTACCATCAGTGCCTCCAGAGGATAGATCATATTGTCAAACTGTTCCGGAAGAACCACTCCTTTTGCCACTCCATCTTCCCGGGCCTGTGTCGTTGCCTCTGCCGGATTGTCTTTTCCGGTGTTTTTTGCATCTTTACTGCTTCCACAGGCACATAAACTAAATGCAAGCACTCCTGCTATAAAGACAGCCTGCAGTCTTTTTAATATATTTCGAAACATTTTTACCCCTTCTTTCTTTTTTATCTGCATGATAACTTATCCAAAAAAAAATGTAAAGCAGTTTTCTATTTTTCTCTTTCTTCACTTTTTCCTCTGATGCTTATCAGCATGTCCCGGAATAAAATCCTTCTTCCCGGAAAAATTCTTCCACCTGTTTCCGGTCTGCATTTAAAGAACCCTGGGCAAAGAACGGTTTCCCGCCTCCTCTTCCATTGAGTTTTTTATTCATACGCCCCACAAGTTCTCTCACATTTCCATCTCTCTGGCCAGCGGCATATTTATATCCATCCGTGTCATTTCCGGACAAAAGCACGGCAATCCCTCCACAGGTATCAAGAATGGCATCGGTACATTTTCTCACTTCTGCAGCATCCATCGCTTCCTCAAACAGAAAAACATTTCCTTTTCCGGTCAGAGCTTCTGCTCTGCCTGCAAAGCGTTTCTGCTTTTCTTCTTTAAGCTGTCCTTTTAATTCATAGATTTCCTTTTGCAGGCGATCCACTGCGTTTGCGGTCTCTTCTTCCTTCACAGACAGGCTGACAGCCACCCTGGCATTCTGCTCCTCATTCATGGAAAGATACCGGAAGGCCCTTTTCCCGGAAAGCATTTCCAGACGGACTCCTTCCCGAAATTTCTTACAGGATATAATCCGGACCATACCAATCTCACCGGTTCGTGATACATGAAGGCCACAGCATGCACACAGATCCGCACCGGGAAATTCCACCAGACGCACTTCTCCTGTCAACTCTTTTTTGCTGCGGTAAGAAATCTTGTTCCTCTCCTCCTCATCCGGATAAAAGATGTTCGTCTCCCGGTTTTCCCAGAGATAATCGTTTACTTTGTCTTCTATCTCCTTTACCTGGGGAAGGGTAAGAGGTCCGCTCAGGTCAATCGTAATCCTTTCTTCCCCCATATGGAATCCCACGTTTTCATATCCATATTTTTCGTGAATCATGCCACTCACGATATGCTCCCCGGAGTGCTGCTGCATAAGATCAAAACGTCGCTCCCAGTCTATCATCCCGGTCACTTCTTTTCCCTCTCTCAAAGGTTCTTTTACCATATGGCAGATTTCTTCTCCCTCATACTGCACATCATAAACAGGGATGCCGTCAAGAATTCCGTGATCTGCCGGCTGTCCGCCCCCTTCCGGGTAAAATAATGTCCGGTCAAGAATCACTTGGTATCCTTCATCTGTCTGGCGGCATGCTTTTACCATGGCCTTAAATTCTTTCTGATAAACATTTTTATAAAATAATCTCTCTGTTGCCATCTTCCTGCCTTTTCTTTCTATTTATCTTTCTCTGCTTTCTTTACATAAAGAGAAAGATCGGTTTCCGGATTCTGTGTCTCCATCTGATATGTCCCAAATTCCTTTTTCCCTTTCTTATCTTCATATGTTTTATATCCATCATGATCAAATACATCAAAATAAACATCCACAGGGATTGTAAACGAGTATTTCTTCCCCTCGTCTCCGTTATAATCGGAGTATACCTTGCAGGTTCTTGTCTCTTCTGTTTTCTTTAATGTTTTAAAGAAAGACGGGACCTTTACTTTTTTATCAAATTCCACTCCATAAGTGAAGAAGACCTCATCCTCACATTTCTCCTGTTCCGAAAGAACAATGCCGGTCTCCTTGTTCATAACAATGTTTTTCTCAATCTTATCTCCGGCATTAAAACCATAGCGGGTTACATAAACATCCCCATTTTTTACTTCATAAACTGTCTGAACTGTGACCATGTTATTTCGTTCTTTTTCATTCTGCACAAGATCTTCTTCATTGCCGCAGAATGTATCGTCCTCAATTTCTTTCACGCATTTTTTCTCATAATCATCGCTGATAAGGCCGTAATATCGGACGTATTTTCCATTGTCGCGGTAAATTTCCTTATTTTTGATCACTTCTTTATAATCATTATCGGAACCCTTTTTCTTCAGATATGAATAATAGTTTCCCTTTTTATCTTTTTTTACCTGTCTCGTTGTCGTATAATCTGCGCCTTCTTCCAGATGGGAATAAGAACAGGTGATCGTCACACTTTTATGATCTTTTAATAAAGCATCGATGGTGTTGGATGCATTGATTTTTTCAATATACTGTGTATTCTGTTTCTTTTTGTGTAAAAGACCGAAGACGACAGCGGCAATAATAAGGGCAGTGATCAAAAGGCTGATTCCCAGTACCTTCCAGAACCACGGCCGGTTCCTGTTACTCCGGCGGGAAGGTTTTTCTTCCACTTCGTAGCCTTTATATCTTCTGTTGGTTGTATGTTCTGACATAAATTTACTCCTCCCTTGAAATCTCTGCCTTATTATAATCCACTTTCTGCTTTTTTTTCAAGTTTTTCTATGCTTCTCCCTGCGCTTTTTTCATCAGCATATAAGTGATCCCGTTTGTCTGGTTTTCCTTCTTTTCTTCTTCCGTAAGAGGACGAATCACTTTTGCCGGGGAGCCAAAGGCAAGCATTCCGTCCGGAATCACCGTTCCCTGGGTAACGAGACTTCCCGCACCGATGATACAGTCCGAACCGATTTGCGCACCGTTCATTACAATCGCTCCCATACCGATTACTGTATTGTGCCCGATTTGGCAGCCGTGAATGATTGCATTATGTCCAATGGAAGTACCATTTCCGATTTTACACGGAAATCCGCTGTCTGCGTGAACCACGGCACCATCCTGCACATTTGTGCCACATCCGACGACAATCGGTGCCATATCCCCCCGTAATACGGCATTATACCATACGGAAGCCTCGTCTCCTATCGTCACATTCCCCACAACACAGGCTCCCGGTGCCACCCATGCATTCCCCTGAATATCTGCATTTTTAATATAACTCATCTTTTTCTCCTCTTTTCTATTATGATCATTTCATAGCTACTGATTTTGTGTCAGGACAAAATCAAAGGTAAGCTGATCCGTTTCCGGCAGGCCGGAAAGGATTCCAAGTTCCACCATTTTATCCACACTTGTCTTACTGACTTTTGCCTGTTCCCGGAAATTCTCCAGGGAGGTGAACGGTCCGTGTTTTGCCGCTTCCTCCATCTGCTCACAGGCTTTATCTCCAAGGCCTTCTATGCTCGACAATGGCGGCATGATCTTTCCGTCTATAATCTGGCATTCCCGGGCCTTTGCCTTATATATATCAATCGGCAGGAACTCAAATCCTCGGGCATACATCTCCTGGGCGATCCTTCCGTCCCGAATGGTGTCCTGATCTTTTTTGGTCTGCTGCTCTTTCGGAATTTTTAAAAGCTCTTCGAGTGCTGCATTCAGCCGTTCTTTTCCCCGGCACATAATCTCATAGGAAAAAGCAGAGGCACGGATTCCGAAATAGGCAGCGTAGTAAGCAAGTGGATGATGCACTTTAAACCAGGCAACCCGCCATCCCATCATAACGTAGGCCGCTGCATGGGCTTTCGGGAACATATATTTAATTTTTTTACAGGACCAGATATACCAGTCGGGTACGCCATGGTCTGTCATTTCCTTTTCCCATTCCGGTTTCAATCCTTTTCCCTTCCGGACAGATTCCATAATGGTAAAAGACTGTTCTTTATCCAGGCCCATGTTGATCAGGTAAGTCATGATATCATCACGGCAGCAGATTGCGGTGGAAATTTCCGCCTTTCCTTCTTCAATCAGAGTCTGGGCGTTGCCAAGCCACACATCGGTACCATGGGACAGACCGGAAATCCGCACCAGATCGGAAAAGCATTTCGGTTTGGTATCCTTTAACATCTGCATGACAAACTCCGTGCCAAATTCCGGCACACCAAGAGACCCCATCTCAATCCCACCGATATCTTCCGGTTTAATTCCAAGTACCTCCGTGCTGTGGAACAGTGACATCACTTCCGGATCATCCAGAGGAATTTTTCGAGCATCCACGCCGGTAAGATCTTCAAGGCGCCGGATCATGGTCGGATCATCATGACCAAGGATGTCGAGTTTCAACAGGTTATGGTCAATGGAGTGGTACTCAAAATGTGTAGTGATAATATCCGTATTCACATCATTTGCGGGATGCTGTATCGCCGTAAATTCATAAATATCGTGTTCATGGGGAACCACAATGATCCCTCCGGGATGCTGTCCTGTCGTTCTTTTTACCCCGGTACATCCTTCTGCCAGGCGTTCCATCTCGCAGCGTCTTTTGTGGATTCCTCTCTCTTCAAAATATTTATAGACATATCCGTATGCGGTTTTTTCCGCCAGGGTACCAATCGTTCCGGCACGAAATGCCTTCCCTTCTCCGAAAATCACCTCCACATATTTGTGGGCCTTCGCCTGGTATTCTCCGGAGAAATTCAGATCAATATCCGGCTCTTTATTTCCCTTAAACCCAAGGAATGTTTCAAAGGGAATGTCATGTCCTTCTTTTTTAAGAGGCGTTTTGCATACCGGGCAGTTTCGGTCGGGCATATCACATCCGGACATACCTTTTTGAGAATAAGGTTTCACCAGATCAGAATCAAAATCCACAAAATGGCATTCCGGACAGATATAATGGGCAGAAAGAGGATTCACTTCCGTGATTCCTGCCATGGTCGCCACAAAAGACGATCCGACAGAGCCCCTCGAACCAACCAGATATCCATGGGCATTGGAATCCCATACCAGTTTCTGTGCGATAATGTACATAACGGCAAATCCGTTGGAGATAATCGAGTGAAGTTCCCTCTGCAGACGCTCTTCCACAATATCCGGAAGGTCCGGTCCGTAAATTTCGTGGGCTTTATCATAGCAGATCTTCGTAAGGGTCTCATCGGATTTCGGAATGACCGGGGGGCATTTATCCGGGTGAACCGGTGAGATTTTCTCGATCATGTCTGCGATTTTATTTGTATTTGTTATGACAACTTCCCTGGCTTTTGCCTCTCCCAGATAGGAAAATTCCTCCAGCATTTCCTCCGTCGTCCGGAAATAAAGAGGTGCCTGTTTATCTGCATCAGCAAACCCTTTTCCTGCCATTAAAATCCGACGGTACTGCTCGTCTTCCGGATTCAGGAAATGCACATCACAGGTCGCCACAACCGGTTTATGGTACCGCTCTCCCAATTCTACGATTTTTCGATTATAGTTTTGCAGGTCTTCCACCGTCTGGGCATCATAACGGTCACTTTCCAGCATAAAGGCATTATTTCCCACAGGCTGAATTTCCAGATAATCATAAAAACGGACAATTTCAGCCAGTTCTTCCTCGCTTTTTCCGCGGATAATCGCCTGAAAAAGTTCCCCCGCCTCACAGGCAGAACCAATCAGAAGTCCTTCCCGGTATTTCTGAATGAGGCTTTCCGGCATCCGGGGCCTTCGGTTAAAATAATCCAGATGGGATGCAGATACCAGCCGGTTTAAGTTCACCCGCCCCGTCTCATTTTGCACAAGGATAATTCCGTGATAAGTCGGTGCTTTCTTAATAAGATCCGGGGATACTGCCCCCATTTCATTTAATTCCTTAAGGGTACGCACCTCTTTTTCCTCGAGCATCTCCACAAATCGAAGAAATACTTCCGCCGTCACCCTGGCATCATCCACCGCCCTGTGGTGATGTTCCTGCTTGATTCCCAGATGCTTGCACACCGTATTTAATTTAAATTTACTTAGCTCCGTAAGGAGAAGTCTGGCCATCTGCACTGTGTCAAGAACGGTGAAATCTGTGGAAAAGCCCTGACGCGCCGCATTTTCTTCAATAAAACTCACGTCAAATTCCGCATTGTGGGCAACAAGACTGCATCCCTCACAAAAATGCAGGAATTCGGGCAAAATTTCTTCGATGGTCTTCGCATCTTTTACCATGGAATCCTCAATACTGGTAAGCTCTGTAATTCGAAGGGGAATCGGCCTCCGGGGATTTACAAAAACACTGTAATGATCTGTAATTTTCCCTCCACTTACCTTTACCGCTCCAATTTCTATGATGGCATCATGAACCGGGCTGAAACCGGTTGTCTCCAGATCAAAGACGACATAATCATCAAGAAGCGTCTGTCCTTTATCGTTCACCACCAGTTTCTTTAAATCATTGACAAAATATCCTTCCACTCCATAAATGATCTTGAATGGCTCTTCCATGGTAATACAGTGGTTTGCAATGGGAAAAGCCTGGAGCACACCGTGATCGGTAATCGCCAGAGCCGGATGTCCCCATTCTTTTGCCTGATTTATGACCTTTTTAATATCCACAACGCTGTCTAAATCGCTCATCACCGTATGAAGATGAAGTTCCACCCTTTTTTCAAGACTTTTATCCATTCGTTTTTCCGTAAAATCCGGTATGGGTTTTATCCCGGAAATGGAGGACAAAGTAAGGTCATGTTCGAAATTATCCATCCGGGGCATTCCTTTTACTTTATAGAACTTTCCCTTTTCAAAGACATCAAGAAATTCCGGCAGGCGATCATTTCCTATGAAAATTTTCCCGACGATCGTATCGGTAAAATCCGTGATATGGAAACTGACAATCGTCCGTTCCCGGCGAATCTCCCTCAGGTCTATCTTCAGGATTTTTCCGCGGACAACTACCTGACCGATTTCATCAACAATCTCCTCAAGCGGCACAACCTCCCCATCGCAATCCTTTCCAAAAATCACATCCGGATCTTTTGCATGTCTCCTGCCACCAAATTCCTGTCTTCTTGCCCTCTCCTCAAAAAAGTTTCCGGAATAGCTTCTCTGCTTCTTCTCTTCCCTGTCCGGATTTTTCTCTCCGGCTTCCTTTTTTTCCCCTTCTGCCTTCTCAATCTGCTGCATGACCATATCCACTTCCAGATTAAGTTTATGGTTTCTGGCTTTATAAAAGGCCTGTTTGGCATCATCCGTAAAATCAAATCCAACCTGCACATCTCTGGAAAAGCGAGTCGCAAATGTCTTCTGAAGATACTCTTTTAACACTGGAGCCTTGTTCCTTGCAAGAAAAGAATCATCCAGGAGAATCGTCATAATATTGCCGTCAAATCCCCACTCACAGTTCGACAGGAGGCTGTATTCCACCTGTCCCATCTTCTTTACTTCATAAAGAATACTGTCCCAGTATTCTTTCATAATCTGTTCCGACGTGTAAACCTCCGGCAAAACATAGGTATCCTCAATGGATACAAAAACCTTTGTCCTGCCAAACAATTCTTTTTTCAGGTCATAGGCAATTTTATTTAATTGTCTTCTGGAAAAGAGGTGTTCACTTTTTAAATGAATCACGAGCTCATTAGTCTGCTGTTTCATCACCACCTTTGTGACAACCGCATTAGAAAGTGCGTATCGCAAAGATTCCGGCACGGTAAAATCCGGAAAGACATCCACAAATGTCTGACCTTCCAGCATAAAATTCCCCCTTCGTTCCATCTTCCATTCATATATTTTTTCCCCACAGAATACACTTTACTAAATATGAATCGGAAGGACTGTTTTTTTTGAGTGCAAAAACAAAAATCGTTGTATTAAAAGCAAAGGAACTAATCTATACCGCTCTGTTCATCTGTCTGGGCATCATATTGATCCTCCTGCTTATCTTTATGTTCGTCCCGGATGAAAAAGACAAAAAAACCAGTGCCGGCGTCTACATCCCCGGTGTCTACACTTCCACGGTCACACTGGGAGACCAGACTCTGGATGTAGCTGTTTCCGTTGATGAAGACCATATCACTTCCGTAAGCCTGAATCATCTTTCTGACAGCATAACCACCATGTATCCTCTTCTCGAACCGTCCCTGGAGGAAATCAATGATCAGCTCGACACCATTTCCTCCGTTGACGATCTGAAACTGGATTCTGACAACAAATATACCGGCCTAATCCTTCAGCAGGCAATCAAAAACGCCCTGTCAAAGGCAAAGCCTTAAAGGCCCAGTTTTTCTTTCAGTGCATCCAGCTGTGCCATCCATACCGCCGGACTGGCATCACTCGGCATTCTTAAATCTCCCCTTGGAGACACCGCAACAGAGCCGACCTTCGGCCCGTCCGGAAGGCAGGATCTCTTGAAATGCTGGGCAAAAAAACGCCAGCAGAAAGTACGCAGCCATTTATAATAAGTTGCATCATCATACTCCTCCCCGAATGCTTCCTTTACGAGACGGAAGATTTTTTCCGGAGTGAATCCGAAACGGAGCATATAATATAAAAAGAAATCGTGCAGTTCATAAGGTCCCACCAGGTCTTCTGTTTTCTGGGAGATCACTCCGTCAACCGGAGGAAGAAGCTCCGGGCTCACCGGCGTATCAAGAATATCCAGAAGCACTTTTTTAAGTTCCTCTTCGGCACAGGTGTCAGCATAGTAGCGGACCAGATGGCGAACCAGCGTCTTTGGCACGGAGCAGTTGACCGCATACATGGACATATGATCTCCGTTGTAAGTCGCCCATCCAAGGGCAAGTTCCGACATATCTCCTGTTCCGATCACCATTCCATCGGTCTGATTAGCTATATCCATGAGAATCTGCGTCCGCTCCCTCGCCTGAGAATTCTCATACGTCACATCATGTTTGTCCGGATTATGCCCAATATCTTTAAAATGCTGATCCACTGCTTTGTTAATCCGGATTTCCCGAAGGGATGCCCCCAGTTTTTTTGTAAGGGTTACCGCATTGGAATACGTGCGGTCCGTCGTCCCGAAACATGGCATAGTAACGCAGACAATATTCTTTCTCGGAATCCCAAGCATATCAAATGCCCGGGCCGTCACAAGAACTGCCAGCGTCGAATCCAGTCCTCCGCTGATTCCCACTACAGCAGACTGACATCCTGTATGAGCCAGTCTTTTTTTAAGGCCCATGGCCTGAATCGTAAGAATTTCATCGCAACGTTTTTCCCGGTCTTTTTTATCTGCAGGGATAAAAGGTGTTCTTGAAAACTTCCGGGTAAGCGTCGTCTCATCCAGGGAATCATATTTAAAATACACCCTCGTATAACCATCTTCTCCCTCTGTTTCAAAGGTAGTCATACGGCGCCGGTCTGCTTCAAGCCTCTGCAGATCAATCTCTGTCTCAATGAATTCATTTTCAAAACGGCGGGATTCTTTTAATACAGACCCATACTCTGCAATCATATTATGACCGCTGTACACAAGATCCTGTGTAGATTCCCCCTCCCCGGCACAGGCATATAGATAGGCACAGACAAGTCTGGCAGACTGATAGGAAACAAGGCCTTTCCGATAAGTATCCTTTGTTGTTGTCTCATCACTGGCTGACGGATTACAGATTACCGTGGCTCCCGCAAGAGCATGATGCGTAGACGGTGGCAGCGGAGCCCACAAGTCCTCACATACTTCACATCCAATCACCAGTTCTTCCATGTTTTCACAACAAAACAAAAGATTCATTCCGAAAGGAACTTCCTCTCCGCCAAGTCGGATTCTCTGTACCTCCTTTTCTCCCGGGGCGAAATGTCTTGCTTCATAAAATTCCGAATAGTTCGGAAGATAATGTTTCGGCACCACACCAAGAATCTTACCTTTTTGTATAAAAACACCACAATTATACAGTTTGTGATTTACAACAAGAGGCATTCCGAGAACAATGACCATATCCATCTCCCGGGTCTCTTTAAGAATGGCAAATAACTGCTCTTTTGCTCCGTCAAGCAAAGTCTTTTGTAAAAAAAGATCTCCACAGGTATAGGCGGTAAGCACAAGCTCCGGAAAGAGAAGAAGTTTCGTTCCCCTCTCTTTTGCCCTGTAAACAACTTCCATCACTTTTTCTTTATTGTAAGCCGGATCTGCAACCTTCACATCAACGCAAGCCACACCGACCTTTAAAAAACCATCCTTCATCGCTTTCTCCTCTGCTATGCTCTTTCATTTGAATGGCAGGAAATGCGGTACTTCCTGTCACTCGAAAAAAATGGGAATCCTAAGTTCCTTAGTCTTCCCATTATTGTAATCAATTATTTATCTTATGGCAACACCCGAAATAAAGACTATTCAAGGAAATCTTTCAGTTTCCTGCTTCTGCTCGGATGACGGAGCTTTCGGAGTGCCTTTGCCTCAATCTGACGGATTCTCTCCCTCGTGACATTAAACTCCTTGCCCACTTCCTCCAAAGTACGCGTCTTTCCATCGTCCAGTCCAAAACGGAGTTTGATCACGTTTCTCTCTCTTTCCGTGAGGGAAGCCATGGCTTCTTCCAGTTCTTCTTTGAGCATGGAGAAGGATGCGGAATCGACCGGAGAAAGGAGAGATTCATCTTCGATGAAATCGCCAAGCTGGCTGTCTTCTTCCTCACCAATCGGCGTATCCAGAGAAACAGGATCCCGGGACGTCTTTAAAATCTCATCAATCTTGCTCACGGGCATGTTCATCTTTTTGGCAATCTCTTCATTCGTTGGTTCTCTTCCCAGTTCCTGGAGGAGCATTCTTGAAGTGCGCAGAGTCTTGTTGATCGTCTCGACCATATGTACCGGTACACGGATCGTCTTCGCCGTATCTGCAATTCCCCTTGTAATTGCCTGACGAATCCACCAGGTGGAGTAGGTACTGAACTTATTGCCCTTCTTATAATCGAACTTCTCCACGGCTTTCATAAGTCCCATGTTACCTTCCTGGATGAGATCGAGGAAAGACATACCCCTGCCGACATACTTCTTGGCAATACTGACAACCAGTCTTAAGTTCGCCTCAATGAGCTGCTTTCTTGCCTGCTCATCTCCCTTTTCAATCCGCTGGGCAAGAAACACTTCCTCCTCCGCTGTAAGCAGCGGAATATTACCTATCTCCTTTAAGTACATGCGGACCGGATCTTCGAGACTTACCCCCTCTAAAATATCGGCATCATCAATGATCTCCACCTCTTCTGCATCATCATCGATAAAATTATCATCGTCCGCATCTTCATCGTTGGTATTTAAAACATCAACGCCCTGTTTTTCAAAATAATCAAGAATCCATTCAAACTTATCCGGAGTCAGCTCCACATTTTTAAATGCATCATTAATCTCCTTATACTCAAGTACATTTTTATTCTTATGTGCCTGCTTGAGAAGATTCTCCATGATATTTGTAAAAACTAACTTTGTATCATCCATTTATGTTCTCCCAACTAAAAATCTTCAAAACCGCTGTCCCGAGTAACTCTTTCGTTCCCACTCTGCATGCCGGTCAGTCCGCATCGGCAGCACAGTTCCTGTCAAATTCTCCTAGACGAAAGAAAGAGAACCCTGCTTTGCAGGATTCTCCGCCTGCGGAGGACCATTCCCTTAGTTCCGAACTCCTTTCCGCTTCTTTGCACAACAAATCAAGTAACGACACTCAACCTATTATATTCTCATGTTATCAATATAATACAACAGTTTTCCAATCCTGTCAACATTATTCGAGGGAAAGAATTTTTTTCACTTCCTTACACATATCTTCTGTCTCACAGACCGTATCATGCAGCACCGGGGCACTGCGGATGTCCTCGATTGCCTGAGGAACCTTCACACCGGACAGCTTCTCAAGCTCATCAATGAGCTCAAAATCACTTCTCGTATCATAAGAAGGATCAATCGCATTCATAACACTTCTCGTAAACTTATACGGGCTGGCCGTGGAGGCAATTACCGTCTTCGTCTCATCACCGGTCTCCTGTCTGTATTTCTTATATACAGCCGCTGCCACTGCCGTGTGGGTGTCAATTACATAACCGGTCTTTTCATATGTTTCCCGAATTGTCTGTGCAGTTTCTTCTTCCGTCGCATAATTTCCACAGAAATCTTTCATCTGCTCCCTCATCTCATCGGTAACTGTGTAGGTGCCCTTTGTGCTGAGTTCTTTCATAAATGTACTGTTCTTTTTCACATCCCGTCCGGCAGTCTGGTAAATCAGACGCTCTAAATTACTGGAAATAAGAATATCCATGGATGGAGAAGAAGTGAGAATAAATTCCCTGTTTCTGTCATAACAGCCCGTGGTAAAGAAATCAAATAATACTTTATTCTCATTGGATGCACAAACGAGCTTTGCGATCGGAACCCCCATCTGTTTTGCATAATAAGCCGCCAGAATGTTACCAAAATTTCCCGTTGGCACAACTACATTTATCTTTTCACCATGGGAAAGCTCCCCTGTCTTAAGCAGCCGGGCATAGCTGTACACATAATATACAATCTGGGGAACAAGACGGCCAATATTGATGGAATTGGCAGAGGAGAACTGGAATCCTGCCCTGTCCATCTCTTCCGCAAGAGCTCTGTCGGAAAACATCTTCTTCACACCGGTCTGGGCATCATCGAAGTTTCCCTCAATTCCGATGACATAAGTATTCTTTCCACGCTGGGTCACCATCTGCTTCTCCTGAATCGGACTCACACCATGTTTCGGATAAAAAACAATGATCTTCGTTCCCGGTACGTCGGCAAATCCTGCCAGAGCTGCCTTTCCCGTATCTCCCGATGTGGCTGTCAGAATCACAATCTCATTCTTCACCTGATTCTTCTTTGCACTTGTCGTCATCAGATAGGGAAGAATGGACAATGCCATGTCCTTAAAGGCGATGGTCTTTCCATGGAATAATTCCAGATAGAAAGCATCTCCCTTCTTCACAATCTCCGCAATATTATCCGTATCAAATTTTTCATCATAGGCACTGCGAATACAGTGTTTTAATTCTTCCGGTGTAAAATCCGTAAGGTACAGCTTCATCACTTCATAGGCAACTTCCTGGTAATTCATCTGGGACAGTTCGTCCAGAGATCTGTCCAGCTTCGGAATCTGTGTCGGAACAAAAAGTCCCCCCTCATCTGCCAGTCCCTTTAAAATCGCCTGGGAAGCTGTCGCTGTCTCCTGGTCGTTTCTCGTACTTTTATAAATTAAATCCATAGTAACCTCCAGTATGTCCTGAATTTCCATTTTTCACGTATAAACGCCACAATTATAGCATAAAGCCCGGTTTTTGTATACAGAAATTTACTTTATTTCCTGCGGAGTTTCCTTCTCCAGCTGCCAGACTGCCAGAGCAAGAAAAACAATTCCCATGAAAATACAGATAATACTTGCCGCTTTATAAAAAAGCAGGGAGAAAAGCTGTCCCGTCGTATCAACTCCGATATGACTACAGTAAGTATTCACCAGACCGATATCCCCTGTTACATTTCCGTAATATCCCATGTATGCCGCCAGCGGATTGAGCAGAACAAGCAAAATACAAAGATTAGTCACCAGAGGTACGGGTACTGCCTGCCCGGATACGGAAAGGGCAAGATTTCGGATTAATTCCACAACAAGCAAAGTTCCGATAAGCATTCCGCCTTCCAGCAGAGCATTTTGTGCAAATGCCCAGATCCCCTTTTTACACATACAAAAAGAAAAGACGGATATCGATCCACTCCAGAAAGAAAAAATCATGATCATAATCCCAAGGCGCACAATTTTTGCCCAGGGAAAACCACTATAAATGCATGACAGGGAAATGATCGGAAGACTTGAAATAAACAACAGCATATTCACCGCCATGATTCTCGTGATTCTTGCAATCACAAATTGTTTGGCAAATCCGGGAATCATGCAAAAATGCTCAATGATATGGTTTTCCCGTTCCTGGGTAAAACAGGACCATACCAGAAAAGGCATCCCGAAAAAAACGGTTCCGATCTGTATCGTGCTGATTATGAGAAACTGATACAAATAGGAAGCAGTATCATACGAGTAGCCTTCCTGAAAAGACTCTGCATTAAAAAACATAAATATGATCGTGATAAATGCAAGAAGGGCATTATACAGTATTACCATCATGGGAAGACGAATGTTCCTCCCCTCCTTGAGACATTCTGTTTTCATAATCGGATTGATCATTGTCTTACCTCC
Organism: Eubacterium sp.; assembly: GCA_022776205.1. GTDB lineage: Bacteria > Bacillota > Clostridia > Lachnospirales > Lachnospiraceae > Anaerobutyricum. The sequence continues at coordinate 7,611 of JALFIK010000183.1, read as the reverse complement.
GAAACATACTTTCCATATCTGCCTGGTCGCGCATATAATTGCGAATCAGAACTCCGGATGTCACCAGTTCAGAAAGAAGACGTGCTTCCTCCCGCTCTCCCCCGTTAAACCGGAAAATCACTTCGTCTCCGTCCACCGTTACCCGGTCCACCAGATGATTTTGCTTTAAAACTTCCAGTGCTGTCTCCATCCTGGATAAGACTTGCATCCGCACGGGAGCTTCCAGAAGAGCCTTCGCATACACTTCCTCCACCGGCCCGTAAACCATTAATTTTCCTTCTTCCATCACAGCGATATCCGTCACAAAATCCATGATTTCCTGATACATGGGTGCATTAATAATAATCGAGGTTCCTCCCTCAAAAAGCAACTGGAGCATCCTTGCCATGTCTCTTCTTGCCGCACTGTCCATCGTGCCAAAGGGTTCATCCAGCAGCAGCCACTCCGGCTCCGGAAGAATCACCTGCCCAAGATACAAAAAGGGATAGCATTCTGCAGGCATCTCTCCGATAAAGGTATCCCGGTATTTTTCCAGTTCCACAAAAGCCAGCACCTCATCCAGCCGTTTTCTTTGATCTCTTCCCCGGATTTTATATAAAGAAAGAATCAGTTCGTAATATTCTTCTACTTTTAACAGCTGATAAAAGCCATACGCGCCCGGCATATATCCGATTTTCCTGCAGGACTGCGTTTCTCTTGCAAAAACAGGGGTTCCATCCAAAAGGATCTGTCCCTTATTTACCATTCTGCATCCGGCAGCTGCTTCAAGAATGGCGGATTTTCCCTTCCTGTCCTCTCCCAGCAGGCCGAGAACTGCCCCATCGGGAACAGACAGCGTCAGATTATCCACAATTGTGTTTTTCTTTTTATAAATTGATATGTTCTGAAACTCCAGCATGATGCCTCCCACTATCTTTCCATATAATAAAGTGACAAAACTGGTGCCTCGGAATAAGCAGTCCCGTCTTCCAGTTCATAGGTGAGAATGAGTTCCTGATTGGACGACAGATATGGTGCAAGCTCTTCCCGGTACAAACAGTCATCCGGGGAATCAAGTATTTCCTCCTGTTTTTGGGTCTGCGTATTATAGGCAAATATTTTCCCTTTATATTTATCCCTGTTTCGTACCAGTGCCCAAATCTGTTCTTTTGCCCCCGGCACATATACTGCCTCTGTCCGACTCTTTTCCAAAATGCCTTCCCGCAGGGTTTCCGAGCTCCCACTTTCTTTCAGGCAGGAATAATTGATATCGAGAAGACTGTAGTGTTGTCCCGTATCCCTGAGACGGAAATGATTCACGACCAGAGTCACATGCTTTTTCAAATTATTTTTATCTGCAAAGATCTGAAAATTATTTTCACCGGTAATTCCGATGATTAACAGTTCATTGTGCATCTGGGCATCACTCATATATGTCTGATGAATATACCGCATCAAATTCCCGGTCACAGTGTTTTTCTTCTCCGTAGTATCGGCATTGTTCGTATCATAACGGCTCCAGCACTTTACATTTTTTTTATTTACAGAAACAGTGGCACCCGCTTTCACATCTTTTAAAATGCAGTACTGATTCCCCCGTATCACCATTACCCTGGAAAAACCGGTATCGGAAAGATTCGTAATCTGCCCGCCAAATGCGCTGAGAGTTGTCTTTATATTCTGGGAAAAAGAAGAAGATAAAGGAGAGTCTCCTGTTCTCCTGCATAACTTTAGCAAAGTAGACGATCCCGGAACTGACTCACCAAAATCAATCTCAAATCCATGATTCGTATCATTTACTGTAAAATCTGCCTCCGCCGGTTTGACATTTTCATTTTTGTTTGCATGAATACTGTAACGATAATCGAGAGGAGTAACGGATGTGATGGAAGGCAAAAGGTTTATACTCCGATTTTCCGTCTCCTCACTCTGACGCAGAAAATAAATACTCTCTTCTACTTTCTGGGTATCCACGATACGGACCGCAAAAAAAGAACCTTCTTCTCCGCCTGCCATTCCTCTGGTCCTTATGAATAAACTGACAGTGAATGCAATAGAAAGAAGGGGAACTACCAGCCAGATATACTCTCTCTTTTTTACCCTGCTCAGGTAATAATAGGCAATAAAGGCGATAAGCAAAACATAAAGAATAAAGAAGCTTCCATAATAAAATGTGTTGGGAAGCTGAGAATTCTGGAAAGCATACAGTGCCTTTTTTATATACCAGAGCCGGGTCTCACTGTAAGAACTCTTTTCCTCTTTTCCCCTGCCTTGTGATTCGGAGGAAAAAGAAACATTCTCTGATAGCTGTACGGCACCAAAACTGTCTAAAATCTCAAAACAGACTGCAGATGGATTTCCCAGCTGGGGAACATTCAGAACTGTCTCTGATTTTCCGCCCTTTTTACACTTTACGGCAGACTGCCAGGAGATGCCTTTTCCGTTCTCTCCGGGAAGAGTCAGCCGCATCACCCCTGCAAAGGCTTTTTTCGGACAGCTGATTTCCATCACAACGGGAATCTCCTTTTCCTCACTGATTCCCGTGCCGTCTCCGAAAATAACCGTTCCGTTAAAATTTTTTGTCCGAAAATAGTAGTGATATCCCGCACTTTTCTCCCCGGATACTTTCTCCCATTTGACAATTTCTTCTTCACTGCGTCCTGTATCACGGCAGCCATAATACCAGAAAAATACGGCGCACAGAAGAATAAGAAACACTAATATAATTTTTTTATAAGTTCGGAACAAGTCATTTAACATCTTTGTTTCCTCTGATTTCTTTTCTATTTTCCGGACCTTCCTGTTCTGGATTTTACGAGGGGCAGTTCAATCTGGAACCGGGTTCCCTCCTCATCACTAGTCGCCCAGATCACTCCGTCATGGAGAGTTACAATATTTTTTGCAATGGCAAGACCAAGTCCTGTTCCCCCTGTTTTTAAGGAACGGGAATTTTCCACTCGATAAAATTTATCAAAAATTTTTTCCAGATCTTCCGCCGGAATTATTTTCCCATAATTGACAATGGCAACATATGCCCGTCCGTCATTGATTCCGGTCTTTACTTCCACCAGTTTTCCATCTGCACCATACTTAATGGCATTTGAAACAAGATTTCCGATTGCTCTGGCAAGAAGTTCTCCGTTACCTTCAATATTTAATGCGCCTTCATAAAAATCTGTGCGACACTCCAGCTGGTGATCCATAAAACTTGGATAAAATTCGTCCACAAGCTGTGGGACAAAAAGATTAAGATCAAGAATTTCCTTTTTAATCTTTACTTTATTTTTATCATACCGGGTGTAGTCAAATAAATCCTTCACCAGTGTTTCGAGCTGTCTTGCTTTGGAAGAGACAATTCCCAGATATTTCTGTTTTTGCTCATCGGTAAGAAAATCTCCCTGGGTCAGCAAATCAAGATAACCAAGGATCGATGTGAGGGGCGTTCTTAAATCATGGGCCACATTGGTAATCAGCTCATCTTTCGTCCGCTCCGCGTCTTTCCTTGATTCCAGCGTCTCATAAAGATTCTGCCGCATCTCATTAATGGAACCGGCAATTTCAGAAAACTCATCTTCCCCGCGCACCGGAATTTCTTCCGTAAATTCTCCGGACTTCATCCGCTCAACCCCACTGATAATTTCTCTCACATAAGAAACAAAATTATGAGAGATCAGGATAAAATAAATCATGAGCAAAAGCATGGTAAAGACAGCCACCACACACGCATCAAGGGCAGCTGACTGTGACATGGTAAAAGTGCCCAGAGACATTCTTCCCTGTCCGGAAGCCCCCCAGACTCTCTTGTATTCCCCCGCAATAATTTCCGTTTCATAAAGATAGATTCCGGCAAAAATCAGTCCTTCTGTTATGGCAGTGGCAACCACACTGAAAAACATGTACATCACCATCTTAAAACGAAAACTTTTAAATCTTCTAACCTTCAATTTTGTAGCCGACCCCCCATACCGTTTTTAAAATCTTCGGACTTCTGGAATTGTCCTCAATTTTTTCCCGTAACCGCCGGATATGAACCATGACTGTATTATTTACCTCATAAACTTTCTCGTTCCATACCTGCTCAAAAATCTCATCCGTGCTGAACACCCGGCCTTTATTGGAAGCAAGCAGGTAAAGAATGTCAAATTCTATCGGGGTGAGAGCCACTTCCTTTCCGTTCTTCTTTACAACATGGGCTTCTTTATTAATAGAAAGATCCTGAATCTCAATCTCATCTTTCTTCTTTTCCTTCTCTCCTTCTCCCAGATTGATCGCTGTATATCGCTTCATCTGAGACTTTACCCGTGCAAGCAGTTCCAGCGGGTGAAATGGTTTTGTCAGATAATCATCCGCTCCCGTTCCAAACCCGACGATCTTATCCATATCCTCTGCCTTGGCAGATAACATAAGGATCGGAATATTACTTGTCTTTCGAATCGTACGGCACACCTCGAGTCCGTCGATTCCCGGCATCATAATATCAAGGATCAGCATCCTTATCTCCGGATGTTCTTTCATCATCGCAAGGCACTGTTCTCCATCGGAAGCTTTCAGTACCTGATAGCCGTCATTTACCAGATAGATCTCCACAAGATCCGCGATCTCCTTATCATCGTCAACCACCAAAATACTTGCATTTTTTTCCATAGATTTGTCCTCTCTTCCGGCATTTTATTTTTTATTTTATCACAATACGGGCTCAAAAGTCCTTACAAACTTCTTACCTTGACTTTTTTCTTCTTCTTTGATAAAATTACGGAGATTTAAGAGTCGGATAAATGATCGCTCCTTTTGATGCCGAAAGGCTTAAGGAGAGGAAAGTCCGGGCTTCACAGGGCAGGGTGCCGGATAACGTCCGGTGGAGGTGACTCCAAAGATAGTGCAACAGAGATATACCGCCGGTTTTGGCCGGTAAGGGTGGAAAGGCGGAGTAAGAGCCCACCGACTTTCTGGTAACAGAAAGTGCCATGTAAACCTCACCCGAAGCAAGACCGAACAGAAAGCGATAATCCGGCCCGGATTGCTTTCAGGTGGGTCGCTTAAGTCTGCTGGCGACAGCAGAATCAGACAGATGATCATTCACGACATAACCCGGCTTATCGTCCGGCTCGCTCCTTTTGCTACCTTTGCGATTTTGCAAATGGTAGCATTTTTTGTTTCATGATTTAAGATCGTTTGTTTTTCTTGAAACGGACTTCCGGATAATAGCAGGAAAGACCTGACAGACATTTTTTCTTTGCATTTGACGGAAAAATCATGGAATGGAGATATTCTTCCTCACAGGATGCCTTATTTGCGATTTCAATATTTTTTCTCACCAGACGGATATCCTCACAAACTGCTTTATGCTGATCGGAACGTCCAACGATTTTGAGCGAACGGATTCCCATCTCTTTCATACGGTAAAGCGCACACATCCCACAGGTTTCTCTGTGAAATGCCTCATCATAGAGATAATCATTCCGATTGATTTCCTGCATTTCATCAAAGGTTTTTCTTCCCGTAATTGTTTCTTTCGGATGATTGCGAATAAAAGCACAGGTTGCCCCACATTCTTTCCGATGCATCCCAAGGCAGTAGCAATCCGCAAATACGCAGCCGTTTCTCATGAAAAACGCTTCATATTCCACATCGGGAAAGGCTCTGCATATGTCCGCAATCTCCTCTAAGGATAAATCCCTCGGAACAATCATTCTTCTCGTTCCTGCCTCATAGTAATATCTGGCAATATCTTCGTTATAAATTGCGCACATCGTGCTGGCAACCGTGGGAAGGCCGGCTTTGGAAGCCTCTCTCATCATATGGATATCGGAACAGATGAGCCCGTCAATGCCGACTTGTTTTAAGTCCGGAAAATAATGCTCCTTTACATATTCTATCTGCTCTCTACTGTAGCAGTTGGCATTCATGGTAACAAACGCACTTTTCCCAAGCTGCTTTGTTCTTTGGGCAAGATGAAGCATTTCCTGAAAATTATAGCGGTTTGCCCGCCCCTTAAATCCTGACATTCGGTTAATATCCGCATATCTCCCGAATTTTTCAAACCATGCCTCATCATAAAACCCCATGTAGAGCTCATCGGCTCCGGCCTGTATATATTCTTCCAGACACTCTTCACTGTTTAACGGTACCAGTATTTTCATCCTTTTTTCCCTCCTTTCTTTTGTTCTTCCATTTCAAGAACCGGAAAATAAATTTTCCGGTCAATCTTTTTGCCTGCAATACGGCTGCCGTTATTGTAAAAATACACAGTTCTTCCGTATCGGATCAAATCAGCATTTCTTCCGTCAAATTTTTCCCGGTAATGTTCATAAATTCCGGCACATTCCATATGACACGGAGCATTGGGACGAAATTTTTCTTCCACTGCGGCATGAATGGAGGCGAACTTACATATATTCCCCGTTGTCATATAGCAAAACGGGCTATGTATTCCAAGGTCAATTCCATCCAGGTCGCAATTTCTTAAATCGATATATCGATTCGTCGGATCAATCTCAACTCCCCGGATTTTATCATTTCCTTCCATAAAATCATCCCGACAGGAAAGCAGGTTCGGCGTCATTTCTCCCTCCTGGTACGGACGCACCCGCACGTCTCTTGCATCTTTAAAAAATAGCCGTCCAAGGTTAATGCGTATATCAAACTGATCGGACATGTATTTTAACATTCCAAAATCATTCACCGTCACCTCATCAGCAACGTCTTTCCCCTTCTCAAGAATCTCTCCGATTCTTTCCTTTCCTTTTTTCAGGTCTTTCTGACTAAATACCGGAAGGGTCACTGTCAGATTCCATCCATTTTCCCTGCACCAGTCGAAAAGAGCATCCCAGCAGGAAAGATGCAGGAAATACTGGCTGCAAAACGAAGAACCGGCATAAATTCTCTCAAGGGGCTCCGTAATCTGATTCTCCTTTACCACTTTTGAAATCAGCTCTTCCGGCTTTTCCTGCCCCAAAAATGCCGGGGTCAGGATTTCACATAAATTCAGGCAAAACACACTGTCACCTCCTGTCAATTCCCTCATTTTTGTAAATTGTTTTTCCATACCACAAAGAAATGCCTCCAGAACGGACTGCCAGAACCGGTATCCATCCATGGAGGCTTTCTGTCATTTCTCTTTTATTTATTTTCCGTAGCTGTCTTTTCCGTAGTCTTCACCATAGCCCTCTTTTTTGCCGTAATCTTCACTGTAGGATTCCTTTCCTGCTCCGTATCCGGCTGCTTCGCCATAGCCTTCCTTCTTGCCGTAATCTTCGCCATAGCCTTCCTTGTGGCTGTAGTCTTCACCATAGCCTTCTTTCTTGCCATAGTCTTCGCCATAGCCTTCTTTATGGCTGTAGTCCTCGCTGTAGGATTCTTTCCCTGCTCCGTATCCGGCTGCTTCGCCATAGCCTTCTTTCTTGCCATAATTTTCGCCATAGCCCTCTTTATGGCTGTAGTCCTCGCCGTAGCCTTCCTTCTTGCCATAATCTTCGCCGTAGCCCTCTTTATGGCTGTAGTCCTCGCCGTAGCCTTCCTTCTTGCCATAATCTTCGCAGTAGCCATCTTTATGGCTGTAGTCCTCGCCGTAGCCTTCCTTCTTAACGTAGTCTTCTCTATAGCCTTCTTTGTTGCCGTAGTCCTCGCTATAGC